>DSBA01000020.1 GCA_011046145.1 Candidatus Uhrbacteria bacterium
ATTTATCTAGGAGAATACGTCTGGAGATATAATAACAGAAATTTAAATTTAAAAGAACAGGAAAAACGCTTATATAAGCTAATTATTAACGATTAATTGGTCCGAAAATCGGACTTTACCCTTATTTTATATTTTTTTATGAAGTTAAATTTTGAGAAGCAGTTGGGAATTTGGAAGTTTGAATTCATTTATCCACAGGTTTTAGGGCCAAAAAACATAAAAAAAGTATTTATATTTTTTTACGACACTTTTAAAATCCTTTGTTTTAGCAGGCAAATTTGATTTTGGGCCGGGATTAACTTGTTTGAACAGCCGACTCTTGACAGGATTTTACAGCCACTAGATATAGTGTTAAAATAAAAACAGGAAATACTATATATAGTATTATTAAAAATCAAGCAAAATGGCTTATTTTGCAGAGTTGTTTTTGCTTCTTAATAAAAGCTATGAAATGCCCTGTTTGCAATTATAAAGAAACAAAGGTTGTTGATTCCCGGGTGGCTTCAGATGAAATTACAATCAGACGGCGCCGGGAATGCTTAAAATGCGGTTTTCGTTTCAGCACATATGAGCAAGTTGAATTGCTAGAATTAATGGTTATAAAGCGCGATGGCCGCAAGGAAAGTTATAGCCGGGAAAAATTAGCGCAGGGTTTAAAAAAAGCTTTTGAAAAAAGGCCTATTGGCTCGGAATCATTTAGAATTTTGGTCAATAAAATTGAAAAAAATATCCAGACCATAAAAAGAAACGAAATTAAGAGCCAGGAAATCGGAGAAATGGCCATGAAAGAGCTGAAGAAAAAAGATCCGGTGGCGTATATAAGATTTGCTTCTGTTTACCGCGCTTTTAAAGATTTGGCAACGTTTCAAAAAGAAATTAATGATGTTTTTAAAAAGAAAAGGAAAAACATTAAAAAGATTCAGAAAGGGAAAAACGGTTAAAATTTTTAATTTAACATATTAATTAAATTAGTCAATAAAGATGGGTAAGATTTCTAAAATAAAAAAAAGAGACGATCGGATAGTTGATTATGATTTAAGCAAAATTGAAACTGCCATTTATAAGGCCATGGAAGCTGTTGGCGATCCTAACAAGAAAAAAGCTCAAAAACTGGCTTTGGCCGTAGAAAAAGAATTAAATAAGAGGTTTCATGAAAGAAGCATTCCCGCGGTGGAGGAAATACAAGATATAGTAGAAGTTGTTTTGATTAAAAATAATCAGATTCAGCCGGCAAAGGCTTATATTTTGTATCGCGATCAGCATGCCAGGATTAGAGATTTTCAGTCATTGATTGACTCTGACTCATTGATGGAAGGCTATTTAGTGCAAAGCGACTGGCGGGTCAAAGAAAATTCCAATATGGCTTACTCTTTGCAAGGCCTGAATAATCATGTCGCTTCTTCTGTTTCAGCTCATTATTGGCTTAATAAAGTTTATCCGCAAGAAGTTAGAGACGCTCATTCTAATGCTGATATGCATATCCATGATTTGCAGACATTAGCGGCTTATTGTTGCGGTTGGGATTTACGTGATTTGCTGATGAAAGGATTCGGAGGCGTTATGGGAAAAGTCAGTTCCAAACCACCCAAGCATTTTAGGACAGCCTTGGGGCAGATTGTTAATTTTTTTTATACTTTGCAGGGCGAGACAGCAGGCGCCCAGGCTTTTTCCAGTTTTGATTCTTATTTAGCCCCTTTTATTGCTTATGATAATTTAGAATATAAAGATGTTAAGCAATGCATTCAGGAATTTTTGTTTAATATGAATGTGCCTACCCGGGTTGGATTCCAGACTCCGTTTACAAATATTACAATGGATTTGGTTATTCCTGAAATGATGAAAGCAGAACCGGTTATAATCGGCGGCAAATTTCAGGACAAAACTTATAAAGAATTTCAAAAAGAAATGGATATGCTTAACCTGGCTTTTACTGAAGTCATGGCAGCTGGTGATGCGAGCGGCAGGGTATTTACCTTTCCTATACCGACTTATAATATTACTAAAGATTTTAATTGGCAAAGCGAAGTAGTTGATAAGATTATGGAAATGACAGCAAAATACGGCATCCCTTATTTTTCCAATTTTGTCAATTCTGATATGAAGCCAGAAGACGCTCGCAGCATGTGTTGTCGCTTAAGATTGGATAACAGAGAATTAAGAAAAAGAGGCGGCGGTCTTTTTGCTGCCAATCCATTGACAGGCTCGATTGGCGTGGTGACTATTAATTTGCCTCGTTTGGGCTACTTGGCCAAAGATAAAGAAGAATTTTTTGAAAAATTGGAAAAGATTATGCAGATAGCTAAATCCAGCCTGGAAATTAAAAGAAAAGTCATAGAAAAATTTACAGATGAAGGGCTTTATCCTTACTCCCGCTATTATTTGGAAGATATAAAATCTAAATTTGGCGAATATTGGAAAAATCATTTTAATACAATTGGCATTAATGGCATGAATGAAGCGGTTTTAAATTTATTGGGTGAAGAAATTACCCAGCCTGAAGGCCATAAATTTGCCATAGAAGTTCTTGATTTTATGAGAGAAACATTGATGAATTACCAAAACGAAACCAATAATTTATATAATTTGGAAGCTACTCCGGCAGAAGGTACTGCTTACCGTTTTGCTAAAGCTGATAAGCAAAAATTCCCTGATATTATTGTGGCAAATGAAAAAGCTTATCGGGAGCAAGGAGCTGATCCTTTTTATACTAATTCTTCGCAGCTGCCGGTTAATTATACTGATGATATTTTTGAAGCGCTTGACTTGCAGGATGACTTGCAGACGCGCTATACTGGAGGTACGGTTATGCACGGCTTTATTGGCGAAAAAATGCCTTCTGCAAAATCAACTAAAAAGCTGATTAAAAAAATAGCTGAAAATTATCATTTGCCTTATTTTACCATTACACCGACTTTTTCTGTTTGTCCTGTTCATGGCTACATTGAAGGCGAACATTTTTTCTGCCCTAAATGCGACGAGGAAATAGGTTATTCTGAAAAAGCCCAGCAAGCACAATTTCAAAACAGCTAATAAATTATTTTTATATAAAGCTATCTATTTTTTTACAAATAGATAAGCGCAGGGAGGAGTATGAATACAAAAATGCAAAGGACACCTTGTGAGGTGTATTCCCGGATAGTCGGCTATATCCGCCCTGTTAGCCAGTGGAATAAAGGCAAGAGAGCTGAATTTTCAGAAAGGAAAGAGTTTAACAAACAGTTAGCCGAGTAATGTTCTTTAAAGATCTCATCTTGAAGCATTTTTTGCCAAGTATTTTAAAAAGTTTCAAGGAGAAAAAAAATGAGTAAATAGTTCTTTAAAATCAAACCAGTCTCCGAGCTATTTTTTAAAGGTTATAGTTAGTCCATAAGTTCGTCATTTTTTGGGCGGATTTACGGGCTAACTATATTTGGATAGTTTGCAGAGACTGGTTTTTTAATCTACAATTAATAATACGAATCTGCGAATATAAACATCCAAAGATAATATTTTAGATTTTTATTGGCCTTATATAGAAGCTTTTATCAGAGAGTATAAGATTTTTTTTATTTTTTTGATATAATAACATTAGTATATTAGTAATTAATTAGTTCCGCCGAAGGCGGAATGCCGCCACAAGCGGCATAAATTAGTATCCTATGATTCGCATTGGCGGTTTGCAAAAAATAACCCTGCTTGATTTCCCTGATGCTTTGGCAGCTATTGTTTTTGTTGCTGGCTGTAATTTTCGCTGCGGTTATTGCCACAATCCTGATCTAGTTGAAATTAAAACAGGAAAAAAACTTATCAGTGAAAAAGAGGTTTTAGATTTTTTAGCCAACAGAAAAAAATTGTTGGAAGGGGTTTGCATTAGCGGCGGCGAGCCCTTGATTTATAAGGATTTAGATAAGTTTTTGGTTAAGATTAAAAATTTAGGATATTTAATAAAATTAGACACTAATGGCTACGAGCCTTTGGCTTTAAAAAAATTATTGGCAAGGAATTTGCTTGATTATATGGCCATGGATATTAAAGGTTCTTTGGACAAATATTCTTTGATTGCCGGAGTTAAAGTTGATGTTAATAAAATAAAACAGAGCCTTGGTTTGGTTATGTCCAGCGGCTTGCCATATGAATTCAGGACAACGGTTTTGCCCAAATTTCATGATTTGGCAGAAATAGAAAAAATTGCTAAAATGATAAAAGGTGCGGAGAATTATTATTTGCAGCAATTTAGCAGCCAAAAAACTTACAAATCTGATTTTCAAACTGAAAAAAAATTTACTCGGCAGGAATTGGAAACAATGCGTCAGCTCGCTTTAAAATACGTTAATAAATGCCAAATAAGGGGGTGAAAAAATGTCTCAATCTAAAAAACAAAGCTTGGAAAAATTAGTTGAAAAAAATCTTAAAAAAACCGATTTTTTAATTGAAAAAGTGGAAAAACTGGAAAAAGATTTTAAAAGGTTTCAATTAATGAATTTATTGAGGTTTTTGATTATAATTGTCCCTATTTTTTTGGCTGTTTTATATTTGATACCCTTTTTTAGGCAGATTTTTGAAGCTTATAGCCCTTTTTTAGATTTTTTAAATCAGTTCAGATGAGCCGGTTAAATTTAATATGACTGATTTTGAGCAAAAAGTTTTAAACCTGGTTAGGCGAATTCCACGGGGTAAAATAACCACTTATCAAATTTTGGCTCTAAAATTAGGCAAAAAAACACTTTGCCGAGCTGTTGGCAATGCTTTGAATAAAAATCAAAATTTAATTAAAACCCCCTGTCACCGGGTAGTAAAAAGCAATGGGAGAGTCGGGAATTATCGCTTGGGGCTTGCCAAAAAAGTTAAATTGCTGCAAAATGAAGGTATAAGCATAAAAGGGGAAAAAATAGCTGATTTTTTCAGCTATCTTTATAAATTTTAATTAATTTTAAAATCCTTGAGATTTTAAAGATTTAAGGAAAAAATTATTATGAAAAAATGTAAAAATTGCGGCGCGCCTTTGGAAGGCTTTTTGTATAAAACCATTGGCAAATTAATGGGTATTAAGCCGTCTGAAAAAGACCCTGAATTGTGCAATAAATGCGAAGCTATGCCAGCAGAAAAGCAATCATCTGAAGTCCCAGCAGAGCCAGTAGCAGAGCCAGAAGTTTCTGCTGAGTCAGCAATTGAGCCAGAAGCTGAGCCAGAAGTCCCCAAAACAGAAGAATCTCCAGCGCCTGAACAATCAGAAGGTGAAGAGAAAAAAGAAAATATAAATATTTAAAAATTTTTAGTATTTAATCAAAGACGGGAAAAACAATATTTTTCCTGTTTTTGCTTAGGAGATGGGTTTGGTTATGATTTTTAAAGGCCAATTTAAAAAAGAAGATAGTTTTCCCCTAAAAGTTTTAATTTTGTCTGTTATTTTAAGTTTGATTTTCGGCGGAGTGGCCGGTGTTGGCGCAAGTTTTTTGTTTATGCAAAATTTAGACAAGCTGGGTTTTATTACCAGCAATAAAGAAGGGTGGCAATTGCAAAAAATAGAGACAGAAAAAATTTCTTTGATTGAAGAAGAATCAGCGACAATTGACGTGGTAAAAAAAACCAGCCCTTCTGTGGTAAGCATAATCATTTCTAAGCAGTTAAAGGATATTTACAGTTCAACAGACCCTAATATTTTTGATGATCCGTTTTTTGAATTTGGCTGGCCTTTTAATTATAGGTTTAATCAGCCAGATCTGACTCCTGAAGAAGGTTTGCAAAAAAAGCAGGTCGGAGGCGGCACAGGCTTTATTATTTCAGAAGACGGCTTGATTTTGACTAATAAACACGTGGTTTCAGATGAAAAAGCAGAATATACAGTAATAACTTATGACGGTCAAAAATATGAGGCGGAAGTTTTAGCCAAAGACCCGATTAATGACCTGGCAGTTATTAAGATTGCAGCAAGTGATTTAAAGCCTTTGCTATTGGGAGATTCAGACCAAATTCAAATCGGCCAGACAGTTATTGCCATTGGCAATACCCTTTCAGAATTTAGCAATACTGTTACCAGGGGTGTGATCAGCGGTATTGGGCGCAGAATTGAAGCTGGCGGGTATGGTTTTAGCGAGGTTTTAGAGGAGGCAATCCAGACAGACGCGGCTATTAATCCAGGCAATTCCGGCGGACCGCTTTTAAATTTAAAGGGCGAAGCCATTGGCATTAATACTGCGATTTCCCGTTCGGGCCAATTAGTTGGTTTTGCTATTCCTATAAACGAAGCTAAGCAGGTCATAGAAAGCATTCAAAAGTATGGCAGAATTGTAAGGCCGTTTTTAGGCGTGCGCTATATGATTATTAATAAGCAAGTTGCTGAGGTTAATAAATTAGATGTTGATTATGGAGCTTTGATAATTAAAGGCAGCAAGCCTGAAGATTTGGCTATTGTGCCTGGTTCGCCGGCTGACAAGGCAGGTTTGGTTGAAAATGATATTATTCTAGAAGTTAATGGCCGGAAAATAAATGAAAACAATTCATTGGCCAGAATTTTGGCGCGTTATGCTCCGGGAGACGAGGTTGAATTAAAAATTTTGCATAAGGGAGAGGAAAAAATAGTCAAAGCTATTTTGTCAGAAAGGGATGAGTAATTCATCTGATAGCAAAGGAAGATTTTATTTTAAAAACAGCAGGCTGGATGAGCCTGTTGTTTTATTTTTTAAGCTGGTAAAATTTTTAATTTTTTGATAAAATTAATCTATGAAAGAGGCAGAATTAATCGCAAAACTTAAAGAATTGCAGGCAAAAATTAAAAGTTCCTGGGATTTTTTAGAAATTGATAAAAAAACAGAAGAATTGAGGAATTTGGAAATTTTAATGAATCAGCCTGATTTTTGGCAAGAGCCCAATCAAGCTAAAAAAATCAGCCAAAAAGCCAGTAGTTTAAAAATCGAAATAGAAACTTGGCAAGAAATTAAGGCAGAGACCAATGACCTTTTAGAATTGGCGCAAATGGATCAGAAAGATCAAACTATTAATTTGCGCTTAGAAGTGGAAGAAAAATTTCAAGAATTAGAACAAAAATTTGCTGATTTGGAATTCTACCTCTTATTCAGGAGCAAATATGATCGCAATAATGCTATTTTAGCCATTCATAGCGGCACGGGCGGTGTTGACGCTCAAGATTGGGCGGAAATTTTATTGCGCATGTATTTGCGTTTTTGCGAAAAAAAAGGATTTCCAGCCCAAATTTTGAATATTAATTCTGGCTCGGAAGCTGGTATAAAAAGCGCAGTTTTAGAAGTAGCAGGCAATTATGCTTATGGTAATTTAAAATCCGAACACGGTGTGCATCGTTTAGTGCGGATTTCGCCTTTTGACGCTGAAGCGATGCGCCATACTTCTTTTGCTTTGGTTGAAGTAATCCCGGAATTAGACGATGAGTCTGTTAGCGATATTAAAATTAAAGCAGAGGATTTGAAAATAGATACTTTTCGCGCTTCAGGCCATGGAGGCCAGTCTGTTAATAAAACAGATTCAGCTGTCAGAATTACCCATTTGCCGACAAAAATTGTTGTTTCCTGCCAATCAGAACGTTCCCAGTTGCAAAACAAGGAGAGGGCTTTGAAAATTTTAAAGTCCAAATTGCAAAAATTAGCCGAAGCTGAAAAAGAAGAAGAAAAAAAACAATTGCGGGGCGAATTTTCAGAAGCTGTTTGGGGAAATCAGATCAGATCTTATGTTATGCAGCCTTATCAATTAGTTAAAGACCATAGGACAAAATATGAGGAAAAAGATATTCAGTCTGTTTTGGACGGAAATTTAGATGGCTTTATTGAAGCGTATTTAAAATCAAAATCCTAAGGGTTAAATTATAAGAAATGTAAATTATAAAATTAATATCTAAAGCAAATTCAAATTAGGATTTAAAAACTTATGTTAAATAAAAACTCCTGGGTAGTTGTTCCTGCCCATAATGAACAAGAAAATATTTTCGGCGTGCTAAAAAGCCTGTTGGAGCTGACGCCTAACATTGTAATTGTTGATGACGCTTCAAAAGACAATACTAAAAATATTGTAAAATCTTCAAAAATTTTTTTGCTGGAACATTTAGTCAATAGAGGACAGGGAGCGGCTTTGCAGACCGGCACTGAATTTGCTTTAAAACAGGGAGCGGAAATTATTGTGCATTTTGACGCTGACGGCCAGATGCAGGCCAAAGATATTTACCGCGTGATTGCGCCGCTTATTAATCGGGAAGCGGATATTGTTTTTGGCTCTCGCTTTTTGGATAAAAAATCAAAAATTCCTGCTTTTAAAAAATACTTTATTTTAAAACCAGCCACTTGGTTTAATTGGTTTTTTACCGGCATTAAATTAAGCGACGCGCATAACGGTTTTAGGGCATTGTCAAGAAAAGCTGCTCAGGCTATTAAAATACGCCAGGATGGCATGGCGCATGCTACTGAAATTTTGGAGCAGGTTCGCTTGCATGATTTAAAATATCAAGAAGTGCCGGTGGAAATTGTTTATAACCAATACGGCCAAAGGTTTGCCAGCGGCTTTAAAATATTAAGCGATTTGTTTTTTGCTAAAATTTTCAAAAGATAATGTCTTTAAAAACTTTAAAAACTAAAAAAGAATTAAAATGGTCGGCTAATGACATTGTTTATCAAATTTATCCCCGCAGTTTTAAAGATACAACAGGCAATGGCATTGGTGATTTGCAGGGAATTATTGAAAAATTAGATTATTTGCACAAAATTTTAAAAGTTGATGCTATTTGGCTGTGTCCGATATACAAATCGCCGATGAAAGATTTTGGCTATGATATAGCTGATTATTGCCAAATTGATCCTCTATTTGGCAATTTTAAACTTTTTGATAATTTAGTTAAAAAAGCCCATGGGCGCGGCCTGAAAATTTTAATGGATTTTGTGCCTAATCATACTTCTGACCAGCACCCTTGGTTTATTGAGTCTCGCTCTGCTTTAAAAAATCCTAAGCGGGATTGGTATATTTGGCAGAAGCCAAAACCAGATGGTTCCCCGCCTAATAATTGGCTAAGCAGGTTTGGCGGTTCTGCCTGGACATTTGATCCCAAAACAAAACAGTATTATTTACATTCTTTTTTGCCTTGCCAGCCAGATCTTAATTGGCGCAACCCTCAAGTGCAAAAAGAAATGAGAAAAATTTTAGAATTTTGGCTGGTCAAAGGAGTTGATGGCTTTCGTTTGGATGCCCTTTACCATATTATAAAAGATGATAAATTTCGCGATAATCCAATAAATCCAAGGTATATTCCTGGCCATGACGATCCTTACCGCCAATTTTTAAACGTATATGACAGGGGCAGGCCAGCCACCTTGGAAATTTTAAATAAATTTTGCGGCGTTATTGGCCAGCATAAGAATAAATTCTTGGTTAGCGAAGTTTTTTATCAGACCAAGGTTGCTGAACTAAAAACCTATTATAAGCTTTGCCAAGCTGGTTTGCACGCGCCTTTTAATTTTAATTTTATAAGGTTGCCATGGAGCGCTTGGGCTTATCGCAGTTTTTTGGATAATTATGAAGAAAATTTGAGTGAAGGAGACTGCCCTAATTATGTTTTAGGCAATCATGATCGCTCCCGAGTCGCTTCCCGCTTGGAAAGCAGAAAAAAGGCCAGGTTGCTTGCGATGTTAGTTTTTACTTTAAAAGGCATGCCTTTTATATATTATGGAGAAGAAATTGGCATGTCCAATGTGCCAGTAAAAAATAATGAACAATTAGATCCTTGGGGGAAAAATGTTCCTGGTTTTGGCTTGGGCCGCGACGCCTATCGTACGCCCATGCAATGGTCGGCCCAGAAATACGCGGGTTTTTCCAAAACAAAGCCATGGCTGCCTGTCGCTAGAAATTATTTATTTTTTAATGTTAAAAAAGAATTAGCGGATAAAAAATCATTTTTAAGCCTTTATAGAAATTTGATTAGCTTTAGAAAAAAATCAAAAGCTATTTTAGAGGGTAATTATTACCCTTTGAATATCCGTTCCCAAAATGTTTTTGCTTATGTCAGAGAATCAGAAACTGAAAAAGTTTTAGTTTTATTAAATTTCGCTTCTAAGACGCAAAAAATTTCCTTGCCTTTTGCTATGGCGGAATTAGTCTGCAATACTTTTTTATCCAGGAAAAAGGGTCAAAAAATCAATCTTAACAAGCTTTATTTAAAAGCTTTTGAAGGATATTTATTTAAGCTTAAAAAATAAATTTTTATGTATCTGCTTTTTGATATTGGCGGCAGCAAAACTCGTTTGGCTGTGTCAAAAGACAAGAAAAATTTATCCCAAGTGGAAATTGTTCCTACCCCGCAAGATTTTAAAAAAGGCATTAAGTTTTTGGTTGATTCGGGCAAAAGGATAACAGGAGGCAAAAAAATTAAAATGGTTGCCGGAGGCATAGCAGGGCCGTTAAATAAAAACAAGACCAAATTGGCAAATTCGCCTAATTTGCCTCAATGGGCAAACCAGCCCTTATTTTCTTTGTTAAAAAAAGAATTCAAATCTCCGGTTTTTTTGGAAAATGACGCTGCTTTAGCCGGCTTAGGCGAAGTTTATTATGGCGCTGGAAAAGGCGGTAAAATTGTTGCTTATTTAACTATTAGTACAGGAGTTGGCGGCGCTAGGCTGGTTGAGGGACAAATTGATCAGAATTATTTCGGTTTTGAACCGGGACAACAAATTATTAATTATGACGCTTTAATTAATTTTCAGACACTTGAAGCAAATATTTCAGGCACGGGCTTGTTTAAAAAATACAAAAAGCCAGCCGCTGAATTGTCAGCCAAAAAAATTTGGGAAAGAGAGGCTAAATTATTAGCATATGGTCTGAACAACATAACTGTTTTGTGGTCGCCGGAAATAATTATTTTAGGCGGGTCGGTTATGAAAAAAATTTCTTTAAAAGAAGTTAGAAAATACTTCAAACAAACATTAAAAATATTTCCTGGCTTGCCAAAGATCAAAAGATCAAAATTGGGCGATTTGTCAGGAATTTATGGCGCTTTGGCAATTTTAAACACAAAAAATAAACGCTAAAAACTTCTTATTTATAATTTTAATAAATATTTTTAAAATTTTTTTAATCCTATGCTTATTCAAGTTATTTTGCTTATCTTCATAATTTACGCTGTTTTAAAGGTGGCTTTGCGCTATAAAGACAAAGTGATCTCTTTGCAGGAATTTTTAGTTTGGACACTTTTTTGGTTTATGGTCGCTTTTGTGGTTATTCTGCCGGAAACAACTTCCTGGTTTGCCAATTTTGTCGGCGTGGGCAGGGGCGTTGATCTGGTCATTTACATTTCAATTTTAATTTTATTTTATTTGGCTTTTAGGATTTTGGTGCGTTTGGATAAAATCGAAAAAGATGTGACAAAAATTGTGCGCGAAATCGCTTTGGACAAAGAGGAAACAAAAAATAAACAATCTTAAAATTCAAAAGACAAATGACAAAAAACAAAATAAACTTAAATTTTGAATTTTGCCATTTGATTTTAAATAAAAAATGTTATCTAGCGAAATAAAATTTTTATTGCAACAGTATGGCATCAGGCCCAGTAAAGCCAAAGGGCAAAATTTTTTAATTAATCAGGGCGTTTTGCAAAAAATAATCAAGGCCGCGGACTTGAGCCAAAATGATTGTGTTTTGGAAATCGGACCAGGACTTGGTGTTTTGACCGAAGGATTGATAAAAAAATCTAAAAAGGTTTTAAGCGTTGAGCTGGACAAGCGTTTGGCTTATTTTCTGAAACAAAAATTTAAAGGCGTTAAAAATTTAAAAATTTTGGAAACAGATATTTTGCAAATTAGAAATGATCAAATTGTTAAATTGTTAAATTGTTATGAATTAGGCTATAAAGTGGTAGCTAATTTGCCCTATAATATTACCAAACCGGTTTTGCAGAAATTTTTAACAGCCGAGCCCAAGCCAAAAGAAATAGTTGTTTTAGTCCAAAAAGAAGTGGCGCAAAAAATAGTTGCCAAGCCCGGCCAAATGAGCCTTTTAAGCCTTTCAGTCCAGTTTTACGGCCAGCCAGAAATTATAGATTATGTGGCCCAAGAAAATTTTTATCCCAAGCCGCAGGTTGAAAGCGCTATTTTAAAAATAAAATTAAATTTAGGAAAAATGCCGTTGGAGTTATCAACAGCCTTTTTAAAAATTGAGTTTGAAGAAAAAAAATTTTGGCGATTAATAAAAATAGGATTTAGTTCGCCCAGAAAACAATTGCAGAATAATTTGGCTGCTGGTTTTCAAATATCCAAAGAAAAAGCCAAAAAAAAGCTAAAATTAGCTAATTTGCAAGAAAAAATCAGGCCCCAGGATTTAAGCCTGGCAGATTGGGCAAATCTTTATTTGCAATTTATGGCTTGAACTTGAATTTTATGGTATAATTATTAAAGAATTTGTGATATAATTTTAATATATAATTTAATGTCAGCAGCCCCTGAAAAAATCAAAGAATTTTTTGAAGAAAAAGGCGAAGCAATTACAGAGAAAATAGAAAAAACTCCCATGGAAAAGTTTTTTGTTTTCTTTTTGGTTTTAATTACAATTTCAGCTTTGGTTTTAGGTTATCTGCAATTTAAAAAAAATATAGAACAGCCTCTTTATTCCAGTTATTTGCGGGAAATAAGGGGAGAAACCAGGCAAAAATATCAGGCAGAAACTTTAAATCAATCAGCTTTGAATGCTGCTGAAATGCTCGGGCTTCAGCAACTGGATAGTGATCTGGATGGTTTAAGCGATTATGAAGAAATTTATATTTATGGCACCAGCCCTTATTTGGAAGACACTGACGGCGATGGAATTTTGGACAAACAGGAAATTTTGGCTGGGACAGATCCGAATTGTCCTGAAGGCCAGGATTGTTCGATTTTGCCTTTTAATGAAACTGGCAGCCAAAGTTCCAGCTATCCGGCTAATCTTAACCAAGGAATGATTGAACCGCCGCTTATGGGCTTGGATTTTAATGATTTGTTAGAGATTGAAGATTTGCTTTTAAGGGGAGAAATTACTTTGGAGGATTTGGGCATTAATGATCCGCAGATGCAGGCTATGTTTGACCAGCTATCCAGCGGCCAGTTGCGCAATATAGAACAAATATCTCCAGAAGAAAAAGAATTGATCATTGAATCGTTGCAAGATTTAACTCCGGCGCAAATCAGGCAGGAATTGGCAGCCAGGGGAATTGATGAGAATCTTTTAAATCAGGTTGATGATGACACTCTTAAGCAGATGTTTTTACAGACCCTTGATTTGTATTAAATTAAAAAAAATCAATTTGTTATTAGTTGGTTATAAATAAATTAAATATTTTTTATGTTTAAGCCTGATAAAACAAAATTACAGAAAGCGGTAATTTTTCTTATGGCTGTAATTTTTGTTGGCAGTAATTTTTATTTTTTATTATTGGCAGGTTTAAAGCCAGTACAGGCAACTTTTCCAGTAGTTGATGTGCCGCAGGCGACTTTACAATCAATGTGGTATGCTGGCGATAAAGCTGAAAGCATTTTGCAAAAGGTTTGGGATGAAGTAGTGGCTATTTTTTTCAAAAATATTTTAGGCACAATGGCTAATATGATTGCCCAGCAATCAGCCAAATGGGTTGCCAGCGGAGGCAAAGGCGGCGCTCCGCAATTTATCAGCGACCCTAATTTTTGGCAGGATTTTGCTGATAAAGCAGTAGGGGATTTTATCCAGACAACAATGAAAAATTTAACAGGACTTGATGTTTGTACTTTGGATCCGCAATTGGCTATAAATTTAGCCATAAATATTCCCTTTTTTCCGGATTGGTCAGGCGTTTATGAGCCGGATTGCAGCTGGACCCAGTTAAGGAGCCACTGGGAAGAGATTGGCCAAAGAAGGTTTGAAGATTTTATTTCTTTTGATTATGGCATTGGCGCTGGCGGGACTTTTGATGAAAATGTCGGACGTTTAAATACAGCTGTTGCTCAAGATATTAGTTTAAGAAGATGGCCTATTGAATTGGTAGGACATGGTTATATAATAGGTTGTGACACGACTGCAATAAGCGGTGGTTTGGCTACTTGCACTGAACCGCCTGTACAAACGGACCTTTTGAGTTCAGCCAGGGCATTAGATTCTTATACTGCTACTTTGCGGGCTGATGTTGAGAAAATTTTAACCCATAAAGTGGCTGATACCCCGGCTGATTTAAGTGTTGGGCGTTATCCCATAACACCAGAAAACATGCCGATTATCAGAGAAGCTTGGTTAAAGAATATTAATCCTTATATTAGTGATTTGCACCAGATAGCTGATTTATACAGCCGCTGTACAGGCAAAACAGCCTGCGCTTTAATGCAAATGCCGCCAGATCCACCATTTTGCAAGGCTGCTTTAGACAAGATTAATCTTAAGTCGTTTCTTTGCCCGATTGATGACGGCACAGATGATGACGGCACAGATGATGACGGCACAGAAAGCCGTAATCAGGCAACAGCTTTAATTTACCAGACAGAGTTTAATCAAAAAGCCGGGCAAGTCGCAAATATCGCCAATGCTATCAAAGGCGGCTTTGAATATTTAAAAACCCAAATAGAACAAAATTTCAAGCCAGAATTATTAGAAGGCAGCGTGGCTTATAATGCGCAACTGGCAGCCGGCCTTTTTGATCCCAGCGCTAATGAATTTAATGCTTATGAAACACTTGTCAGGCAAATGGCGGATATAAGCTGGAGTGAAGCAATGAATGCTCGCTTGCAAGCAATGATTGATCAGGGCTGGCAATCAACCACAGACCGCATTGCAGGCTATATTAGGACGCCTTCAAACTTGATCAGGGCCAGGGCAGAAAAACAATTGGCTGAAGGCACTGACAGCATTTATGCTTACCACACCAAAAATATCGCGGCTGATGCTTTGGGTGTTTTTTTGCAGACGCTATGGAATGAATTAGCTTTGCAATTATTAGATATGCTTAATCCTGGCTATTCTGCAGAGACCAGAAGGCATTTATTGACTGTTCCAGGAGGCAAAGAAGCTTTGGAAAGTTTTAGCGTGATGTCATGGAATCCTTTTGAAGAGCTGATTGTTTCTGAAGAAGGAATTGACAGATATATTCAAAGAGTTGCCCAAAAATTTACAGTTAATTTGTCTTTTAAGGATGTAAATTTGCTGGCTGATTTCCAATTAAATATCAAAGGCGAGGCCAATCCTAATCTTTATAATAATGTTATTGACCAAAATTTTGCCATTGCCATTAATGATAAATTGACTATCAAGCAAGCGCTTGATTCTGGCAAATTAGTAGGCGATTATACTTTTTCCTATTCTCCTGCCCGCCCCGGCACATATAATTTGGCTAATATCAGAAAGTTAAGAAAAGCCCGGGTAGTGCCTCTGGGTTTGGAACTGGCTGTCCAGTTAATCAGGGATTGCAATCACCGCAAAACTTTTAATAATGGTCAGTATGCTGGTTTTCAAGATATTAATGACGTAAATCCGTATGGATACGACAATGTAAGCGATCCTTTTAATTCCCAAAGATTGCAAAATTGTTTGTTTAAGCCTTATTCAGCTGGCCAGGAGTTAAAAGATGTGAGAGATTATAATACCAGAAAAATGAATGAAGTGGCAGGGGCAACTTTAGCTGATGTGGTTGATGGTTTTGATAAGGCTGGTTCTGGTATTTGCGGCGATTTTGACGAAAATGAATCGCCTTTTTGCAATTTAGTTAATCCTAATTGGGTTTTAAAAATACCGACTACTTTTTGCGCTTTGCAGACAACAAACGAGCCATTTGGCGAACTTTTAACCACCAATAGCAATAGCCAAAGGCAATCGCGCTGCCCTGATTTTGCTAGTTGTTTAAATGAAGATGGTAAAGGCAGCTGTATAAATGAAGATTATGGCTTTTGCGTCAAAGAAAAAAATGTCTGGCAGTTTGCGACTGATTCTTGTCCAGAAGAATTTAACAGCTGCCGCACTTATAGTTTGACAAGGTCAGGAGAAAGGACCTCGGTTTCCTATTTAAAAAATACTTTAAGCGGTAGCGATATCTGCGGTCCTTATAATGCAGGCTGCAGCTGGTATTCTACGCAGACAGATTTAGCTGGTTTTTGGCAAAACGATGCCAGGATTTATTTTAACCGTTATGTTGAAGCTTGCGACAGGCAAAATGAAGGTTGCAGTGAATTTGTTTTATATCGCAATCCTGCCAATAACTTAGTCTTTGACTCAAGTTTTGAATATACTCCGGAAGGCAATTTTCCAGCTGGCTGGGATTTAAGATTAAAGCAGCGCGTTGATTTGCCGGCTGATTGCCAAGGGACTTTGACTGAAATTTGCAATTATTATCCTTATGATAATCAATCAGAATGTTTGATTAATAATGGGACTTGGTACGGCTATTGCGATGACGGCGAAAGCTGGAGCCAGGCAGAATGCTTGGACAAGGGACAAAATTGGGAATTTGTTTGCCTTAATGCGATTAATAATCAAGCTGATAAAGCAGATTGCGAGGCTGGGGGAGGCGAGTATGAGTATTTTTGCACCAACAGCATTTTAAAATATAATCTTTGCCAGAATCCCCAATTTACAGGCGATGACGCGCAAGAACAATGCTTGGCTAATGGCGGTACTTGGCAGCAAGAGTGTGAAATAGGCGGCAGCGCCAGCAGCGAACTGACCACTTTAGAAGATTGCATGGCTAATGATGGCAGTTGGCGCGAATTTTGCCAAGGGGCCAGATTATATGATTTTACCAAACAAAGCTGCAATAATCTTTTGGGTGAATGGCGCGGCGAAGGGCCTTTTAGTGATTTGGCTTTTGTTTCCAAAGACGCAACCAATGTTTATCAGGGGTTAAGCAAGCTCCAGGTTAATATAGGAGCTGTGCCTTTTGGCGAGGAATTAGTTTTAGTTTATAAAAGCCATTTTAATGATGAAACAAAAACTTTAACCAAAGCTGGCGATGCTTATACTGCCACAGCTTATTTTAAATCTAATCAGGTATTGAGCCAGCCCATTACGTTTAATTTGGCAAAAATGAGACAGACGCAAAGTGAGCTGAATAGCAAGAGGTTTTTTATTGACCAAAATTATACCAGGGCAGACAGCACTATAATTACTGGAGCTGGAGGCACAGAGCTTGATATTAGGATTTATTTGCCGGGTGGCGAAGAAGGAGCCTTGGTTTATCTGGATGCAATTGGCTTATCCATTAATTCTTTGAATCAAGTCAGGAATTTTGATTTTATTACGCCTTATGCTGATTATGAAGCTAATAATAAATTGTATTATAAAAATCCGCCTGAAAGGCTGAATTGCCATGGTTATGGCCCAGGTGATCCGGCTCCTCGGCTTGATATTGCGCCTTTAACCAAAGAAGCTTGTGAAGGCGTTGGCGGTTATTGGGATGAAGGTTTAATTTACAGAAATACGGTTGACTGCTATAAATATGAACCCGATGATCCTATCTGCAATAATTTTATGAAAGTTTGCGAAGCAGAAGAAGTCGGCTGCCAGCTTTTTACGCCCTTAAACGGCGATCCTCAAGTGCCGGGCGTGGTAAGCATTACTGATTATTGCCCGGCAGAATGCGTGGGTTATGAAACTTATAAACAAGAGCCGGCTTTATATGAGCCAGAGCCTGATCCTTTATTCCATTATTTTATACCTGAAACAGCCCGTTCTTGTTCCTTGGCAGAAGTCGGTTGCGCCCAGTTTACTAATTTAGATGAAGTGGCTCGGGGCGGTGAGGGTATTGGCTATTATACTTATTTAAGGCAATGCATCAAGCCTAATCTTGGCTTGGGTGAAAAGACTTTTTTTACCTGGCAAGGTTCAGCAACAGGCTCTCCGCAATTGCTTAAATATGAATTTCAGCAAGATCCGGTTACTGGCGCGCCCAAAACAATTGACGGTTCAGGCGATTGCCGTTTGACTTTGAGCGAATATGATTTAAACTGCGTTAATTTTTTTGACAGCGCTGGCATTAATTATCACCGCGATATCCGCAAAATCGTTTCAGTTTCAGATGATTGTTCGCCGTTCAGGAAAACAGAGTCAACCCAGGCAAATTGTCTGGCAACCAATGGCCGTTGGCAGGAAGATCTTCAGGCTTGCATTTATGATGCTATTCCAGCTGAAGCTATTTCTTGTTCTGCGGAAGCTAATGGCTGCAGAACTTTTATAGGCAATCGGGGCAATAATGTTTATGTGCAGATTTTTGACACTTTTGAAGGTATTGAAGGCACTTGGGGATGGTATGCTGGCTCTGACGGCACTAGCGCAGAAGGACTGGCCAGAGTAGGAGAGTCAGTGCAAGTCGGCGGAAATTCTTTATTTGTTTCCTCTCCAGTTTCAGCTATTCATAAACCTGTAAACATTCAGAAAAATAATTTGTATACCCTTTCTTTTTGGGCCAAGACAAATGATCCAGCTGGCGAAGTCATTACTGCAAAATTCAGCACAGCTGTGCCTGATGCCCAGGCTTCTACCCTGGAAGAATTTGCTACTTTAGAAAACAATCTGCAACTGACAAACGAATGGCGCAATTATACCTTGGGTCCGGTTTTGGTCAGTTGGGATAATGTGGAAAATAACAGCCTGGTTTTTGATTCATTGGATAGCGAGGTTTATTTTGACAATATTTTATTAAGGGTAGTGAGAGACAATGTCTATGTGGTTAAAAACAGCTGGTTTACGCCGGATAGCTGCGACCGCAACATTTTTGGCCAGACAGAAGAAGGCGCCATGCTTGGCTGCCAAGCTTATCAGGATTTGCTGGGCCAGACTCACAACCTTAAATCTTTTACCAATTTGTGCCGTGAAAGCGCAATAGGCTGCCAGATTTTAATTGACACTAAAAATTCAACTAATGCCAATAAACAAATATTCAATGATGACAATCCATCGCCTTTGGATGATTATATTGTGCTGCGAGACGAATTAGTCACTTTGGTGGTCAGTGATAATTTTATTTGTTCCAAAACAGATAAAGGCTGTCAAAAATTTGGAAAACCGGTTTACCAAGCTGTTTTGCCCACGTTTGATGACGTATACTTGAAAAATGATCCGGATAAATATATTAATGTGCCTAATGCCATAATGTGCAATGAGGAATCTTTGGGCTGTTTGGAATTAATTAATGATGAGGGCAATGCTGAACATTTTAAAATTGATCCGACCAAGCTTTGCCAGTTTAAAACCAGCACAGTAAGCGGTGAAAATATTAATGGCTGGTTTAAAAAAGGCAGTTTGGATTTGGGCTGTACAGCCTTGGATTTTAATACGCCTGCGCCTTGCGAAGCTGGCGGCGGCGGCTGGAGCGCAAAATATAACCAATGCGTCTTGATTTTGCATGAAATTAAAGATCAGGCAAATTGCAATCTTAAAAAAGGAGAATGGCTGGCAGCTGATCTGGCAGCTGATTCTGTCTGTTTGGCTTATCCTTTTACTATTTATAAAGTTGAAGAAGCTAATAAATATAAGGGTTTTGTAGGCGAATGCGACAGCCGATGGAGCGGCTGCACAGAATTTGTTGATATTAATCCAAACTTTGTTTTTAATGGCAGTTTTGAATCAATTGATCCAACAGGCATGCTTTCCAGTTGGCAGACAAAAGCAGCCAGTTCTGGCAGGCAGAGAATAGACACTGATAATTCTAAATTAGGCAATCAGGCTGTCAAGCTGATTAAAACAACAAGCCAAAATTGCCCTAGTACTTATTTATATCCTAATTCGGGCTGCAGCCTGGATGAGTCTATTGTGCCAAGCTATGCTATTTCCCAAAATATTGTCAGGCTGGAAAAAGGCAGGACTTATAAAATATCTTTTTATTATCGCGTGCCAGAAGAGGCTAAAGGCAGAGGCGATAATTGCCCATTACCAGAAGTTGTTTTTGAATTTAATTCCCTTGTTGCTGGAGCAGAAAAAGGCCCGCTTTATG
Source organism: Candidatus Uhrbacteria bacterium (assembly GCA_011046145.1). GTDB lineage: Bacteria > Patescibacteriota > Patescibacteriia > CAIXNZ01 > CAIXNZ01 > DSBA01. The sequence continues at coordinate 19,895 of DSBA01000020.1, forward strand.
TTTTTGCCCCGGAAAGCGAGTGGAAAAAAGTTGAAGTTTTATATACTGTGCCGGCTGATTCAGCAGAATTTTTACAGGATTTTGAATTGGTTTTATACGCGCCGCTTAATAAAAATATTGCGGCTGACATAGGCAATTGTCCTGATTCTTTTGTGCTTTATGACCAGGTTGAAATTAAAGACAATACTGAAGACAGTTATTTTGTGATTGACCAGGGCTCTAATCTGGACAGGAGCAGTTGTACTTCTGTAAATTGGCAGGCTGGCTGTGTTCAGTTTATTAATACTGACAGAGGCAGGGTAGAATTATTAAAAGTTAAAGCTGACAGGAATTGCGCGGAATGGGCAATGTGCACCAGTTATTGCAGTAATCCGATTCATAAAACAGAAGGTGATTGCATAGCAGATCTAGCCGGGGAGACATGGAATCTTGATGCTTGTACGGAAATCAGCTTGTGTTCGGAGAAAAAAGCCGGAGAATGCGTTAAATTCACAGAGCCTAAAGATAATGTGCGCTATGATTTGAATAACGAGCCTTTAATAGTAAAAAGAATTAGCAATTATGGCGATCAGACAGGCTATATTTACCGCTTTGGGGCTGGTCCTTTAAGCGCCCTTACCCAATGGCGGGCAGGTGATTATTCTGGTTATACTATTCCAGAAAGGTTCCCGCTAGAAGTTGAACTGGAAAAAGGATTTGAAATTTACCAAAGAGAAAATAATCTGGGGGATTCAGATGATATGCGTTTTGTGGCGCCGGTTTGCAAGGTTTTTCCTGCCCAGGATTCACCCATGCCATATGATTTAATTTTATCGCCTGATTATAATAATCTTTTAAGCCTTTATAGCCAAAATATGTCTTTGAGCGATTTAGGCAACCTTTGTAATTATGAAGAAGCCCAGGCTTATGGGACAAAAACTTATTTTCCAAGAGGCGCTGTTGGTGTTGACAAAATAGATAAAATCTGCACTTCGCCTCAAGACATGAAAGGAAAAGTTTGCAGCACAGACGAGGAATGTAAAGGAAAGGTCAGGGGCATTACTGGAGCTGATGGCGAATGCAGGCCGATTGAGGAAGTAAAAGAGTTTTTGGGTTTAGAAGGCATGTGTTTGGAATTTGATACTTTAAATCCGATTTATGACGGTATTTATAAGGATGTTGGCAAAGATTGCATACCTGATCCAGACAGCGGAATAGAAATTTGTACTGGCCCTGATTACCAGCCTTATGCTTGTCTGACTTATTTTCCTTTTATGATAGATTTATGCCCGCTTTATAAAAATGAAACAAGTTGCAAGCTGAATGCAAATTGCAATTGGCTAGGCGGGGACGGACCATGCATTAGAAAATAATTTTTCAGATAAATAAATGCTCAAACAAATAAAAAACAAAAAACTTATTGCCCCAATTTTGCTATTGGCGGTTTTTGTTGTTTTCTTTTCTTTTTGGCCGGCTGATGCGGTTTTTGCCAGTGGTGCTATGGACAAAATTTTTACCACAGCTAAGAACGTAGGCATATCTATAATTCTTTTCATTGTTAATGTTTTAATTAGTTTAGTGGGTAAAATTTTAGTTTTGCTTATAAAAATATTAGTTATGCTCGCTTTGTACAATGATTTTATTTATAATCCCTATGTGCAAAAAGGCTGGGTAGTTATCCGCGATATTGTTAATATGTTTTTTATTTTGGGCTTGCTTTTGATTGCTTTTGCCACGGTTTTAAAAATAGAGAAATTTTCTTATAATAAACTTTTGGGCAGGTTGCTGATTATGGCGATTATAGTTAATTTTAGCCGGACTATTTGCGGCATTATAATAGATTTTTTCCAGGTGATAATGATAACTTTTGTTAAGTCTTTTAAAGATATTACTGGCGGTAATTTAATGAAAGGCTTTGGAACAGAAAGTTTATGGCAGGCTGACACAAGCGGCGGCGCAGCTACAAGCACTGTTGATCAAGGGATCCAGGCTGTGGTAGGTTCTATTTTCGGTTTGATTTTTGTTATAATTGCGACTATTGTGGTAGCGATTTTTTGCATGATGCTGGCTATTAGAATTGTGGCTTTATGGATTTTAATTGTATTTTCGCCTTTGGCTTTTTTTTCCTGGGTTTTTGAGCCGGCTGGCGGAAAGATCGCTTCATTATCCCAGCAGTGGTTTGGACAATTTTTTAAATATTGCATGGTAGGCCCTTTTATAGCTTTTTTCCTTTGGATGGCGCTTATTAGCATGTCAACTGTTTCAGCCCAAATGACTACTAGCGCTGTTCAGGGTGGCATGAAAGCAGACGAGCTGAATAAGCCGGTTGAAGGTCTTTCGGCTGTGGGCAATGCAGGAAGCACGATTGGCTTTGTTATGGGTATTGCAATGTTGGTGGGAGGCTTATATTTCACTGGTCAAATGGGAGTGGTTGGTTCTAATTATGCTAGGGGAGGCGTTAATGCTATAAGAAATCAGACAGCGGGCAGAATGGAAAGCATGGCCAGAAGGACTGGCGCGGCAGCCAAAGGTGTAGCCATGGCGCCGGCCAGGGGAGGGGTTAAACTTGCCAAGATCGGAGGAAAACTTGGCGCTGAAAGAATGCAGATGAGAGGAGGCAAACTGGGCAGGCTTGCTTACGAAGCGCAATTAGCAACTTCCAAGGAAGGAAGGCAAGTTTTAAAAGATAGAGGCATGGCTATGGCAAGAGCGAAATTAGGCGGACAACCAGGCGCGCGAGCTGAACAATTACAAAAAGAGTTAAAATCAAGAGAGGGGCTTTTGCGCAAGGCTGGCGCTGATAAAGATCCTAATGTGATGAAAAAATTAGAAAAGCAATATAAAAAGTCTGGAGATAAAGACAATTATATGGCTTTAATGAATATTAAGGCGGCAGAGGGTAAAATTGAACAGTCAGATTTTCAAGACGCGGTTAAAATGGGAGCATTTGACAGATTTGGCCATGTTGAGCATCTAAAAGATAAGAATGGGAAAAGAACAGGAAAAATTGATACTAAAAAAACAAGCGGGGCGGCTTTAATTGCCATGGAGCAGGTAGGGAAAGAATGGGAGAAATCTTTTGAAGATCAAAAGGGATTTAGAGCGTCTTTTTCGCCTATTGTTAGGGATCCGATAACAAATGATTGGGAGGTCGTGGAAGGTCAAAAGGGCCAGGAGCTGAAAGCCAAGGATAGTGAATCTAGCATCTCAAGAGGCCGAGGAGAAAAATTAGGCAAGGCAGCTAATAGCGGCCAGGTTGCTAATTTGGAGTCATCTACAGCAATGGAAGCATTTTCTCATTTGGTTGGGTTTGGCAAAAACGATGCCCATTTTCGCATGGTTGGAGATACTGGTCTTGCCAATGTCAAAAAGAGAAATGATGAATTCACTCAAGTTTTAACCAGTAATTTAGATGATAAAAGCAGCGAAGGCTACAAAGTATTGGAAAAGGCGGCTGATAAAAAGAAATTAACAGGCCAAGAAAAAGTTGATTTTATTGATAAAAGGAAACAAGAAATAAACGATTTAAAGCAATCTAAGTACTTTAAAGATAATGCCCAACATTTGGTTACTGTATCAAAAACTTCTTCTGGCAAATACGAAGCAGGAACAGGTAAAGAAATAACAGCTGGGCAGGAAAATCAAAATTTAAAGAATTATCTTCAAGGGCAGGGTATTATACCGACACCACCGCCGCCGCCAACGCCGCCCCCACCGCCTAAATATAAAGCTGAAATAGATAATTTTGTAGATAAGCGGATGTCGCAGGCGCCTTCTTTAGTCAAAAGCGCTGCCAAAGATTTTGTTACTGAAAAGGCCGGAGATATTCTTCATGAAACCGAAGGCCTTGATCAAGCATCCCGGCAAAATAAAATTGCTAAAGAAATAGAAACAAAGACTAGATTGCGCGGACAGGATGCTAAAGATATGGCTGATATAATAATAAAAATGGAAACTCCGATGAAAGAAACGCGCGATAAAGTTTCGCCGAACCTTGACCAAATTGTTAAAAAAGTTAAGGATGAGTGGGATGCCGGCAGTAAAGATGCTGGGAAAGTTGAGATGAGATTTAATGTGTTCATACAACAATTAAAAAATGAAGCAAAATCCCATGGCTTGACAGAAGATAGTTATCAGGCGCGGCAATTAAAAAAAGCCAAAGATGATCTGCTTAAGGAATTAACTAATCTAAATGCTACGGATGCCAGCATAAATAAAGCTATAGATAAATTTCAAGCGAATGCCAGAAATTTGGGTTATAATGTCGGGAAAAAATAAGCGTTAATTATGAATAATCAAAAAATAAAAAGTTCAGATTTTGGGAGTTTTGAGCCGGATTTTTTGGCATTAATCAGCCGATATAAACTGGAAGAAAAAAAAGAAGATATTCTTAAATATGCGGCAGAGGCAATTTTAGGAAAAACTGATGAGGTTGCAATGGCTGAGAAACTGATCAGCGATCTAAAGCTTGATTTTGGGGTTGCGGCTGATTTTGCTTATGATTTGCGGGTTGATATATTGGAAAAAATTAAAAAAGAAGAAATTGAGGCGATTAAAAAAAATATTAAAGATCGAGAAGCGCAAGAATATTCCCCGCTTGCTATCAGCGATGAACTGATTAAAAAAATAGGGTATAAGCCAAAAGATAAGGTTTTTCGCAAAAGATTTGATGACGCGATTTTTAGTTATTTAAAAGACATTAGGGATATGGAAGAATTGGAAGATATTTTAACCCGTTCCACTAAAATCGGAGGGGTTGGGCTTTCAAAAGATGCTTTTTATGATTTGGAGAATTTATTAATTGATAAAAAAAAGGAAATTTCAGAAAAAGGCGTTGATATGGCTAAAATCATAAGCGATTACGAATCCCAATTTAAAAGCGGAGAATTTAAAGATGTAAAAGAGGAAGAAATTGATGTGGCTGCCAAGCCAGAAAGATTGTCGTCTGAAGAAGGAAGAACTGTTAGCGAAGATGTAACCATTGACAAGCTTTTGCAAGCCAAAGGCATTGAATTTGAAAAATTAAGCCGTAAAGAAGAGATAAAAAAAGATCTTTTAGAAAAAGAGGATTCCTTTGCGCCGCAAGCCAGGGCTTGGGAGGATAAAGCCAAAGAAGGCCAAAGTCTTTTAGCCAGGGAAATTGAGGAGAAAGAAGATTTTTTGGAAAGCAAAGAAGAAATTGCGCCGCCGCCGGTTATTAAAGAAGAGATAAAAAAAGAGACAGAGCCAAAAGAGCAAGAAGCGGTTAAAGAAACAGGCGCGGTTTTGCCGGCAGCAATGCCCCAGCCCCAAACTCCGCCATCTCAAACAAAGCCATTAGAACCAGAAGAAAAACAGCCCTTTTTAAAAAAATCTTTTCCAGCAGCGCGGCCCAGGGTTGAAGATGTTAAATTTGCCTCTAAATTATACGGGCCCATAGATGAATTAGCTGCTTTTAAAATAGAAGATCTGCGCCGCCTTTCCAAAAATCCCCAAGAAGCTGTGAATAAGATAAAAGACAAATTGGAGCTTTTAGAAGAGGAATCTTTAATTAAAAGGATTGAAGGCATTAAGGCTTTAAAAGCCAGCCCGCTTTATAAAATTTACGCTGATATTATGAATAAAGCGATTAAGGAAGGCAAGCCATTTGATCAGGTTTTGCAAGAAAATCCGGTTTTAAGCCCCGAAGAATTCAAGGCGATTATGGAGTTAAATAAAAGCTTAAAATATTAAAATAAGAGATTATGGAGCAATTTATGGTTCCGCAATTTATTGATGTGGAATCAAAAATAATAGGTCCGATTACAACCAGGCAATTTTTGATTTTAATGGTTGCTGGCATGCTGGATTTTATTTTTTATAAGGTGTTTTATTTTAATACTTTTGTTGTAGTTGCCTTAATAGTTACCGGGATTTTTGGCGTGATAGCTTTTGTCAAGGTTAATGGCATGCCTTTTCATTATTTTTTTCTGAACTTGGTCCAGACCTTGAATAGGCCGAGATTAAGAATTTGGTGCAAAGAGGAAGTTGCGGCTTTGCCGTCGGAAGAAAAAGCAGAAGTTAAAAAAGAATTTATTGCCAAGCCTTTTATTCCCCAATCAAGGCTGACTTCTTTGTCATTGATAGTTAATACCGGTGGAGTTTATCGGGAGGAATAAAATCTTTTTGTTATTAGTTATTGGCAAAATATTTTTTAGATTATTAATTCAAGTTTAAATAATAATTAATATTTATGGCGATTAGCAAACAGTCAACCCAAAAATATTTAGATATTGCGGAGATTAGGGAAAACACAGTAATTTTAAAAGACGGAACATTAAGGGCTGTTATAATGTGCTCCAGCGTTAATTTTGCCTTAAAGTCAGAAGATGAACAAAAAGCTTTGATTTCAGGCTACATGGAATTTATAAATGCTTTAGAGCATCCTTTGCAAATAGTCATTCAGTCAAGGCGCCTGGATATTGAAAACTATATAAGGAGGTTAAGGGAGGCCCAGAAAAAACAGACTAATGAATTATTAAAAATGCAGATAATAGGCTATATGGATTATATTAATGAATTGATTGAAATGGGAGAAATAATGACCAAAAGATTTTTTATTGTTGTGCCTTTTAATCCTTTGGGCGCTAAAGGTAAAAATTTTTGGAACAGGCTGAAAGAGACTTTTACCGCCGGCAAGGCGATTAAAATGAAAAGAGAGAAGTTTTTAGACTACAAAAAAGACCTGGATTTGTTGGTTTCCAATATAGAATCTAATTTAGGCGGCATGGGGCTGGAAGCTGTTGTCTTGGATACACAAGGGCTAATAGAATTATTTTATAACACTTATAACCCAAAAACTTCCGAGAATCAAAAATTAAAAGATATTAGCCAATTAGGCATAGAAAAATAAATAATAATTTTTAATATATGGCATTGGAAATAACACCCAGCATAAAAGAAACCCAAAAGACAGAAGAGAAAATAACCCCGGCGCAACAAAAAGCTAAAGAAGCTGCGGCGCTAAAAGAAGAGGCAATTACTCTGGAAGAAGAAAAAATATACCGCAAAGGAGTTATTGACATAAAAGATTTAATCGCACCGGCGGCTTTTGAGGTCAAGCCAAGTTATCTGGTTTTAGGAGATACTTTTGTCAGGACGCTTTTTGTTTTGAATTATCCTCGTTATATAAGCATAGGTTGGTTTACGCCGATTGTAAATATGAGCAAGACTTTAGATGTGTCAATGTTTTTTTACCCGGTTAAGTCAGAAATTATTTTAAAACAGCTAAAAAAGAGAGTCGGGAATTTGCAGGCCCAGTTAATGTCTGATATTGAAAAAGGCGCTCCGCGCGATCCGATTTTAGAGACTGCTTTGCGCGATATTGAACAGCTAAGGGACCAATTGACCCAAGGCATTGAAAAATTTTTCCAATTCGCTTTGTACGTGACTATTTATGCTGATAAGCTGGAAGAATTAGATAAAATGACTTCTGAAATAGAATCAATTTTTGGCGGCAAATTAATTTATACTAAAAAAGTTTTATACCAGGCAGAACAAGGCTTTAAATCAACCCTGCCCTTGGGAATAGACGAATTATTGATTTCTTTTAATATGAATTCTTCCCCGGTGGCTTCTTCTTTTCCTTTTATTTCCTCTGAATTGACTTCTGATAATGGCATCTTATATGGCGTTAACCGGCACAATAATAGTTTGATAATTTTTGATCGTTTTTCTCTGCAGAATGCCAACTTTGTGGTTTTTGCCACCTCCGGCGCAGGCAAAAGCTATACTATCAAACTGGAGGTTTTGAGAAGTTTAATGCTGGGAACAGATGTCATTATTATTGACCCTGAAAGAGAATATCTGCATTTAGCAGAAGCAGTTGGCGGCACTTATGTTGATATTTCTCTTTCTTCAAAAAACAAAATAAATCCTTTTGATTTGCCAAGGGCGATTGGCGACGCTTCAACTGAAGATATTATCCGCAGCGCGGTTATTACTTTGAAAGGCTTATTGCGCATAATGCTGGGCAAATTGACAGTAGAAGAAGATACTATTTTGGACAGGGCTTTAATTGAGACCTATGCCAGCAAAGATATTACGGCTGATTCAGATTTATCAACAATAGAGCCGCCTGTTATGCTGGATTTGCAGAATATTTTGGAAGGCATGGAAGGGGCTGGAAGCCTAGGCTTAAGATTAAGAAAATATACAGACGGAACTTTTTCAGGACTTTTCAACCGGCCGACTAATGTTGATGTTAAAAACCAACTAGTTATCTTTTCCGTCAGAGATCTGGAGGACGAGTTGCGGCCGATAGCAATTTACACCATAGTCAATTATATTTGGAATGTTGTGCGTTCAGAAGTCAAGAAAAGGATTTTGGTAATTGACGAGGCCTGGTGGCTAATGACCCAAGAGGATTCAGCAAAATTTATTTACGCCTTAGTTAAAAGATGCAGGAAATATTATTTAGGCGTGACGACAATTACCCAGGATGTCAATGACTTTTTAAACAATCCATACGGCAAAGCCATTGTCACAAATTCAGCGCTCCAAATGCTTTTGAAGCAATCGCCGGCGGCAATTGACAATATCCAGAAATTATTTCTTTTGACAGAAGGGGAAAAATATTTGCTTTTGGAAGGCGGGGTAGGTGAAGGCATATTTTTTGCCGGCAGAAAACATGCAGCGATTAAAGTGGTGGCTTCTTACAATGAAGACCAGTTAATTACCAGCGATCCAAGGCAGCTTTTGGAAATTGAAGCAGCCAAGCGTGAATTTGAAGAAGAAACTTCAGGAGAAGAAAATGAAGAGAGTGCCGGCCAAAGCGCGCCGCGCGCTTCTGAGGGGGTTGAAGAAATTGATATATAAATAAAAAATGACATTTGTGATTAGCCTTGAATATTGGCTGATTACTGATTTACAATAAATTAATTTTTTAAAATTTTATGGCTGAACCAATCAAAGATAAATTGACTAAAAATAAAAAAAGGCTCTGGCTGATTATTTTACTTTTGTTGCTTTTAATAATTGTAATTTTAATTTATTTGCTATTAGCTTATTTTAAGGCGCCTTTGCCCGGGGTGGTTGATTTAAATAACAATATGAATCAGGAGCCAATACCTTTGGAGGAAATTATTATTCCCGATTCTTTTAACCGTCCGGATGGGGCTGTTTTGGCTGATTTAACGGCTGATGCAGAGAGAGAAGGCACCCAAGAATTATCGCCATCAATCAATCTTTTATTTGTGGCGCAGGCTTTTGCAGAAAGGTTCGGCAGTTATTCCAACCAGGGCGATTATGCCAATTTTGGAGATTTGAAAATTTTCATGACAGATTCTCTGGATAATTGGGTGCAGCAGACTTATATAGATGAATTAAAGAAAAAAAATCCTGATTTTAACATATATTATGCTTTAGAAACAAAGGCGATTTCTACAGAGGTTTTAAGTTTAGACGAATCTGTTGGCCGGGCGGAAATAATGGTCAAAACACAGCGGCAGGAATTTGACAATGATCTTGTTAATCCTAGGGTTTTTTATCAGGATATACTTTTGAAAATGGTAAAGCAAAATAATGAATGGAAAGTTGATGGAGCTTTTTGGCAATAAGCTGGCAAATTTTTATCAGATTATTTGCGGGTCAGAATATTTGAAAAATTAAAAACTATATATTTTTAGGATGAAAAACTTGGTTAATAATCTGTCAAGCGTTAAGGATTTTTTATTAAATTTGATTTTTCCCAAAGAATGTTTGGGTTGCGGACAAGAAGGCCGCTATTTATGCCAGCTCTGCCAGTCTAAAATTCTTTTGAATCAGAAAAATTATTGCGCCTTTTGCCATAAGGAGAGCTCTTTATCCAAAATTTGCCAGCTTTGCCAAAAAGAATCGCCGTTATTAAATATCTGGGTGGCTGCTGATTATAATAATGAGATTTTACAGTCCTTAATCCATAATTTAAAATATAAATATATTGAGGAAAGCTCTCAGTCTTTAGCGGGTTTAATTATTAGCTATTTGGAAAAAAATAAAATTTTTAGTTTGTTGGCTATAAATAGATCCAATGCTGTAATGGTGCCAGTGCCTTTGCATAAAAAGCGCTATTTGGAAAGAGGCTTTAACCAAAGTTTTTTACTTGCCAAGGAAATAAGCGATTTTTATAAAATAGAAATTGGGCAGTTATTGCGGCGCCGGGTAAATACCATAAGCCAGGTTAATTTGAAGAGAAACGAGCGTCAGGCAAACATTCAAAATGCTTTTGTTTTTCAGGAAGATAAACTGATAGATAAAAATAAAAAAATCATCTTAATAGATGATGTGATTACGACGGGCAGCACATTAAATGAATGTGCCAAAGTTTTGGCTAAAAGCGGTTTTAAAGAAATTTATGGTTTGGCGATTGCTCAGAGGGATGATTGATTGACTATAACCATAGCAAATAAGCAAGCAAAATATTTTTTGAAGAGATATTATTATAATTGTTATATAAGGACGGAGAGGGTGGGATTCGAACCCACGGCCCCGTTGCCGGGGCTCCGGTTTTCAAGACCGGTGCATTCGACCGCTCTGCCACCTCTCCAAATAAAGTTTAGGGCATTAAGTATTGGGCAAGAGTTGAAAGATATTGCCTCGTTTAATACCCAATACTCATTGATAGATTTATGCGGAGAGGGGGGGATTCGAACCCCCGCGCCGGTTAAAACACCGACCTACAGGTTTAGCAAACCCGCCCCTTCAGCCTCTTGGGTACCTCTCCAAAAGCCCTAAACCTTATTTAATATTTTAGCTAAAATATCAATAAAAGTCAATTGTTAATAAAGAGGGCTCCTTTATTGCAGTAATTATTATTTTAATTTATAATATAATTAGGCAGATTAATTAAATTATATTTGTATGGAACAAAATCAGACAGAAAAAGAACAAGAAGAAATCGGCGTGGGTGAAATTTATTTTTCCTGGAAAATCCCGGAATATGTTTTGCCTCAAAGAAGCAGGCGCTGGTATTTTGTCATGCTTGGCTTGGCGGTTTTTTTGATAATTTATAGCATTTTTACGGCTAATTTTCTTTTTGCTTTGATTATTATAATCGCTATTTATATTATTTTTTTAAGGATGTATCACCAGCCCAAAGAATTGATTTTCCAAATTGCGGAGGAGGGAATACTTGTTGGCAATACTTTTTATGAATATAGCCGGATAAAGAATTTTTACATAATTTATAATCCGCCGGTTGTCAAAAAATTATTTTTCACCTTTAAAGGGTTGAGCCCGGATATTTCTATACCTTTAGAAGATATGAATCCTTTGGTTATCAGGAAAAAATTATTAGAATATATTGATGAAGACCTTGAAAAAGAATACCAAAGCATTGATGACCAGTTGGAAACAATTTTAAAGTTGTAAAATTATTTTAAATAGTTTATTATTTAAGAGGAGATAGTTTTATCTCCTTTTATTATAAATTAAGAGTTTTTTGGTTTTAAATAGTCCTCGTAGTTCAAAGGATAGAACGCGAGATTGCGGATCTCGTAATCCAGGTTCGATTCCTGGCGAGGGCAAAATATAAAAAGTATAAAAATTATTTTTGAGCGCTCAAAAATAAAAAGGGGGTTGAAAAATTTAAATTTAAAATTATTTTATGTATACGCTTCAGGCGCCAATTAAAGAATTAACCAGCGTAGGCAGGTCAACGGCTAAACTTTTGCAAAAATTGGGCATAGAAAATGTTTTGGATTTAATTTCTTATTTCCCTTTCAGATACCAAGATTATAGCCAGGTCGTAAAAATTAAGGATCTTTTTCCTAATTTGGAGGTAACAGTCAAAGGTAAAATAATTTTAATTGATACCAGGCGAAGCTTTAAAAAAAGAATGTCAATAACCGAGGCTTTGCTTGATGACGGGACAGGCTCAATCAAAGTTGTTTGGTTTAATCAGCCCTATTTAGCCAAAAGTTTAAAGATTGGAGATGATGTTTTTATTGCCGGCCGCGTTGAATTTGACAAGCTTGGCCTGCAATTTGTTTCACCGGCTTATGAAAAAATTAATGGCCAAGAAATTATTAATACAGCTAAAATAGTGCCGGTTTATTCCTTAACAGGCAGGTTAACCCAGAAACAAGTCCGTTTTTTGATTAATATGGCTTTAAAATCAGTTAAATTAATTCCTGAATGGCTGCCTGAACAAATTATAAAAAATAATAGCTTAACGCCCTTGGCAGAAGCTTTGAAAAAAATTCATTTTCCCGAAGATTTTGCTGATTTAGAAAAAGCCCGTTATCGCTTAAAGTTTAATGAGCTTTTTTTAATCCAGTTACAGAGCCATTTGCTTAAAAAGTATTTGGCAAGCGCCCGGGCGCCGTTTCTAAAATTCAGGGAAAAAGAAATCAGGCAGTTTGTTTCTAATTTGCCTTTTGAACTTACCAATGACCAGAAAAAAACCGCCTGGCAGATTCTTCTTGATTTGGAAAAACACCAGCCAATGAATAGGCTATTGGAAGGAGATGTTGGTTCAGGAAAAACAGCTGTGGCCAGCCTAGCTATTTTAGATACGGTTTTAAACGGTTATCAGGCGGTTTTAATGGCGCCGACTGAAATTTTAGCCAAACAGCATTTTAAGAGCTTAAGCAATTTTTTTAGCGGGTTTAATTTTAAAATGGCGCTTTTAACTGGCAGCGAGCAGCTCTTAAAAAGCGGCGCGGAAACGCAGGCTAAGAAAAATGTTTCGGAAGATATTGAAAAAGGCGGCATTAATTTGATCATTGGCACTCACGCCTTAATTCAAGACAAGGTAAAATATAAAAATTTGGGTTTGGTTATTATTGACGAACAGCATCGTTTCGGCGTAGAACAAAGGAAAAAAATTAAAGAAAAAAATAAAAGCAAGGAAACCCCGCATTTTCTTTCCATGACAGCTACGCCTATTCCGCGTTCTTTAGCCCTGATTTTATACGGAGATTTGGACCTTTCAATTATTAAAGAAATGCCGAAAGGCAGAAAAAAAATCATAACTAAATTGGTTGAAGAAAAAAACAGGGACAAGGCTTATGATTTTATCAGGGAGGAAATTAAAAAAGGGCGGCAGGTTTTTGTCGTCTGTCCTTTAATAGATCCTTCGGATAAATTGGGAGTCAAGTCAGTTAAAGAAGAATTTAAAAAACTTGAGCAAGATATTTTTCCTGAATTCAAAACTGGCTTTTTGCATGGTAAATTAAAATCCAGCGAAAAAGAAAAAACAATGGCTGAATTTAAGGCTAACAAGATAAAAATTTTAGTTTCCACTTCTGTTATAGAAGTCGGCATTGATATGCCCAATGCGACTATAATGATGATTGAGGGCGCGGAGCGTTTTGGTTTGGCCCAGCTGCATCAATTTCGCGGCCGGGTGGGCAGGGGAGAATATCAGTCGTATTGTTTTTTGTTTACAAAAAACGGGTCTGCAAAAACCAGGGAAAGGCTTAATGCTTTGGTTAAATCAGCTGACGGTTTTGCCTTGGCTGAATATGATTTAAAATTCCGCGGCCCGGGCGAAGTTTATGGCCGGCGACAGTCTGGCTTGCCTGATTTAAAAATAGCCAGTTTGAATGATTTAGATTTAATTAATCTGGCCCAAAAAGAAGCTTTTAATTTTTTAGCGAATTGCGTTTTGGATAATTTCCCTTTACTTAAAGCTAAACTGGAAGAAAATAAAATAATTGGCCATTTGGAATAAAATTTTCATATTGACAATTAAAGAATTATCCAATATACTTAAATAAGTGTTTTGAAAAAAATAAAAGGAGGAAAAAAATGAGCGGCAAAAGAGGCGGAAGCGGCAAAAAAAAATTGCCAAAGAAGCAAATCCGGGCAATTCAGGGGAAGTTGGAAGAGAGAAAAGCAAAGTTAGTAAAAATTTTGCGCCTTGAAGTGGGCAGCAGCGGAGGAGAGCCGGAATCAATTGACAATTGTCAGAAAGAACTCCAGGTAAGTTTGTCACTAAGAGACAGGGAGCGATTAGCAATGGAACTCCAAGCAATAGAAGCAGCTTTGAAAAGAATAAACTCCCAAAATTTTGGCATTTGCCATGATTGCCAAGAGCCTATTTCTCAGGCAAGGCTGGAATCTTTGCCAACAGCTATCCGTTGCATTGAGTGCCAGGGTGAATTTGAAGAAAAGGCCAGGAAAAAAGGATTTTCCTATGACCGGATAGCGGTTTTAAAAGCCGGCTCATAACCAATTTAATCTTTTTAAAAAGAGCGGATATCGCAGGATATTCGCCTTTTTTTAAAAAATAATATTTTTATTTATCACCGATTAAAACCATTTATTTTTTGGAGATAAACGGGCTGTTTTTCAGGTAAAAGCGCCAGGGTTTATTTTTATATTTTCCAGCGTAGTCAATGCCGATTCTTTTTGTTTTAACAATTTGGCTTGGTTTAATTTTTTCTTGAGAATTTTCAGCCAGGTAAAGTTTGGGGCTGGTAATTAAATTTTCAGCGCTTAAAGTTTTATCAATTTTAAAAGCCTGACAGAGTTTGCCCGGACCATTGGCAATAGAAGTTAAAAGTTTAAAGTTTAAAGTTGAAAGTTGTTGGTGATTTATTTTTATTTGCCGGTTTTTAGCCATTTGTTGGATGCCGGCGACTGGTTCAATGGCGCGGATTAAAACAGCGGCTGGAAAATCTTTTTTTTCAGCGCTGATATTAAAGCAATAATACATGCCGTAGATTAAATAGATATAAGCCAAGCCAGGTTCTTTAAACATTATTTCTGTCCTTTTGGTCCTGCCCCGCGAAGCATGGGAAGCCAAATCATTTGGCCCATAATAAGCTTCTGTTTCGGTAATTTTACCGATTAAAATAGCCCCGCCTTTTTTTCTGACAAGATATTTGCCCAAGAGATTTGGGGCTAGTTCCAGGGTTTTTTTATGGAAAAATTTTTTCTTTAGTTTTTTTAAGTTTGACATGGAGATAATTTAAAGTTATAATCTTGACAAAGCAGTATTTTAAAAAAATTTTAAAAAAGGAGTATGAAAATGAAATTAAAATTCAATCGGAAAGTGGCAGAAAAAATCGCGGGATTGTTTTTGGCCAGGCTTAAAAATTTAATCACCTGGCAAGAAATGCTGGATAATGTTGAGTTGGAGCTGATTTTGGCATGAGCAAAAAAGAGGATAAACAATCCAGCTAAAAAGCGCCTAAAAAATATCCAGGGCGCTTTTTAATTTTGCTTAACCTTCAGGGTAATCTATTTTAAAGATTGAATGATCGCCCAGTTCATAATTGCGCAGGGAGCAGTATTTATATTTTGCGATATTATCAGTTAGGCCGTGCTTGATAGGATTGTTATGAATGTAATCCAGTTTTTCCCAGAATTTTTTGTCAGTGTAGATATTAAAATCGTAAAATCCGGGCTGCCAAATGCGATATTTTAAATTCACCCGGTGGTTATGCGGGGTAGCGCAGAGCATCGGCTCTGCGCTGTCATTTCGCGCCAAGAGCAGATGCTCTTGGCTACCCAGATGTGTATATAAGTCAATAATTCGCCGCGCACTAGACCCTTTTATACTTTGCAGGATCCTGGAAATTGTAGAGACAGGGTATACCCTGTCTCTACGGAAAAAAAATTCTTCCAGCAAAATCAAACAGCATTTTTCGTCTTTAAAATAAGGGAATTTTTTAAATGTCCGAAAGGTCGCAAAATGTATATCGCCAGAAGAATTAAATTTTTTCATGTTTTTTATTTTTATTTCAATTGCCCTCTCGGGCAGGCAGGGCTTTTATGCCTTGCCGCGTCCTTTCTCCCGCCGAAGCATAAAAGTTTCGTCTATCCCAATGGGAAAAAATATATTTTAAACCCAATGTGGTTCATGGGGGGGTGATAATTGTCCCCTCAAACCCTGTTTCCACCTCCTTAGACAAGGAGCAGATCTTTTATGCTTTGCCACGAAAATTCTTCGCCCGCTCGGGTAGGCAAGGCTTTTATGACCTGCCGCGTCCCTTCTCTTTCTCTTGAACTCACGCCTTTTATTTTTTTAACTATATGCGAAATATCCTCCCTTTGGGTAGCGACGAATTCATTCGTCGCTGGATTTTGCGCCGCGAATGAATTCGCGGCTACCCGCGGTTGGATTAACAGATGGAGATGATCAACGATTATGCAAAAACCTAAAATTTTAAATTTTAATTCATTTCTTAATTTATCTAAGATACTTAAAAATAGTTCATAACAACTTTCATTCTTAAAAAATGGGAATTTTTTAAATGTCCGAAAGGTCACAAAATGTATATCGCCAGGAGAATTAAATTTCTGCATTATAATCTTTTATCAAAAAATTTTTTTGATCGCCTCATTAATATTTTTAACCATAATTAAATCTTTTGAGGTGTTTTTTAAAACCGGCGTGATTATTTTTCTGAAATTTAATTTTCTGGCTTCTTCAAGCCGTTTTTCAATCCGGTAAACCGGCCGGACTTCGCCGCCTAAGCCGACTTCGCCTAAAATTAAAGTTTCAGGCGCAATAATTTTATTTTTTAACGAAGAAATAATAGCCAGGCAAACAGCTAAATCAGCGCCTGTTTCATTAATTTTCAGGCCGCCAGTGATATTAAGATGGACATCCTGATTAAGCAAGGGCATTTGGGCCCTTTTAATTAAAACCGCAATCAGCATTTGCAAGCGGTTTTGATCAAAGCCGGCGGTTTTTCTTTGCGGGTAGCCAAATAAAGTTTTACTGGCCAGGGCCTGGGTTTCAATTAAAAAAGGCCTTGTGCCTTCTATAATGCAGGTAATGGCTGAACCGGAAATTGGTTCTTGGTTTTGGGGCAGAAAAAGTTCAGAAGGGTTTTTGATTTCTTGAAGCCCTTGGTTAGTCATGTCAAAAATGCCCAGTTCATTGGTTGAGCCAAAGCGGTTTTTGGCGCAACGCAACAACCGGAAATTATCTTTGGCAGAGCTTTCCAAATACAAAACAGCGTCAACCAGATGTTCCAGTGATTTTGGGCCCGCGACCTGGCCGTCTTTGGTGACATGGCCGATAATAATGATCGGGATATTGAATTTTTTGGCTATTTCCAAAAGCTTGACAGTGCAGATGCGGACCTGATTGATTGAGCCGGCTTCTGAAGGCAGTTCTGCTGAATAAAGCGTCTGAATAGAATCAATGATTAATAAACCAGGTTTTTCTGCCAAGGCAAAAGCCGTGATTTTTTCAATATTATTTTCTCCCAGGAATTTCAAATTGCCAAAATTAATTTTTAAGCGGTCAAGGCGCATTTTTATCTGGCTGGCTGATTCTTCGCCGGAAATGTAAAGGATAGGGGAATTAATCTGATTGCAGATTTGCAAAATCAAAGTTGATTTGCCAATGCCTGGCTCGCCGCCCAGTAAAATTAAGCTGCCAATGACAATGCCTCCGCCCAAAACGCGGTCAAATTCGCTGATATTGGTTTTTAGGCGTTCAAAAGCTGGTAGATTTGTTTTTTGAAAATCAACTAGTTGGTCCTTGTCAACCTTAATTTTGGTTATTGGTGATTGGCCATTGGTTATTTGTTCAGAGATGGTTCCCCAGGAGCCGCATTCAGTACAGCGGCCGATCCATTTGGGAAATTGGGTCCCGCATTTTGAGCAGGTGAAAATTGTTTTTGGTTGTTTAGACATATTAATTTATATTAAATTATCAGGATTATTTCTGTCATTTTCCCAACCTTCGTTGGCCAAAGCCAACTTCGGCCTTCGCCGACCGAAGTCATCAACTTTTTTAAAACAAATAATTTATATGCTATGGCCGACATAG
>DSBA01000095.1 GCA_011046145.1 Candidatus Uhrbacteria bacterium
GAAAAATTCGTATCTGGAATGATTATTACAATAACTTAGAGCATTGTGGACTAAAAGGCTTAACACCAAATGAAGCTTTGAAAATTTAATTCTAAAAACCGCCATATGTGGTTGCCTAAAACAAAAGCCTTTTCTTTTACTTGAAATTAAGGTAAAATATAAATATATTTAGATAACTTACAAATTTAAATTAGCTAAAATTAGCAACATTCTACCCTGTTTTCTTGACCAAAGCCCTGTATAATGCCAATGGCAGGCTAAAAATTATAAATCATGGTTTCTTATTTAAAAAATTTAAACTGGGAAAATTTAGCAAAAATTTTGAAAATTTTAATAATAAGCTATATTATTTTTGTTTTTGCAATCTGCCTTTTTAAGTATTTTACTTTTCAATACAATGGCCTGGACCTGGCGATTTTTAACCAAGTCTTTTATAATTCCAGCCTTGGCAACCTTTACCAATTCACGATCCATCCCACTTCTTATTTAGGCGATCATTTTGAATTAATTATTTTTTTACTGGTGCCTTTTTATAGCCTTTTAAAATCACCTGTTAGCCTGCTTTTACTACAAACCTTATTTTTGGCTTTTGCCAGCATTCCCCTTTATTTAATCGCTAAAAAACATTTAAACCCCCGGCTAACCCTTTTAATTATTGCCTTATATCTTTTTAACCCTGTCACTTTAAATATTAACTTGTTTGAATTCCACGCCCTGGCTTTGGCGCCTTTTTTTATCTTTTGGACATTTTATTTTTATGACCAGAATAAATTTCCGCCTTTTCTCGCTTTTGCTATTTTAAGCCTGCTGGTTCGCGAGGATGTTTCATTTGTTGTTTTTATGTTTGGCATTCTGGCCTTGATTGACAAAAAAAAGCTAAAATGGATTTTGGCTCCCATTGTGCTTGCGCCTCTTTATTTTTTTACAGCTTTAAAAATAGTTTCTTATTTTTCAGCCAGCCAAAGCTATAAATTTTTAATCTATTACCAATGGCTGGGCCAAACGCCTTGGGAAATTTTTAAAAATTTATTTTTAAAATTCCCTTTGGTTTTGGAGCATGTTTTTACTCTATCCAATCTAGAGCTGATTTTAGGCTTTTTTTTAGTCTTTCTTTTTATTCCTCTTTGCAGGCCCAAATACCTGCTTTTGGCTTTGGGAGCATTCTTGCAGATTATTTTAGGTTTTGCTTCCGGAGAATTAATCCTAAGGACCCATTATGGTACGGTTTTTTTAACAGCCATGACAATTGCCGCCATTTTTTCTTTAAAAATCCTGACAAGCAATCCCAAACTGATTAATTTTTCAAAAAAATACAAAAACCTGCTGCCTTTGCTTATTATTGCCGGCATAGTTTATAATTTTTTAGTCCTGGGCCCATTGCCGTCCTTTGCCCAAAAAATAGCCGCGCTTGATTATCAAGAAGCCAAGCTGAAAAAAATTTTTGTTAATCAAATTCCGCCTAGAGCTTCAGTGGTTGCTACTTATGATTTGATTCCCAACTTATCATCCGGAAAACAAATTTATTCTTTAAATTATCTTTTTCTCGGCCGTCAACAATACGGCGCTGGAGATTATAAAATACCTAATGATACCCAGTATCTTTTGATTAATTTTGACGATTTTATCACCTTTCACCTGCAATATGAAAAATTCGCCAGCCCATATTATTATAAAGGTAGCAATAATTTGCGGGAGATAATCACTGGCCATGATTTTAAATTAAAAAAAGCCGAGAAAAACCTGGCCCTATGGCAAAAAAACCTTGAAAAAGATAATTTTAGCTTATACCAAATTCATGAATCGCTTCCCCTTCAAATTGAGCCCAGCCTAAAACAAAAAATTAACCACGAGCTGGAATTTTTAGCCTTAAATAAGGAAACAGAGACAACCTCTTTATATTTCCAAGCCCTGGCACAAATTGATAAAAACTATTTTATTCAAATCAACGATAAAATTTATCCCCTTGGCTACGGACTATACCCGACAAGCGAGTGGCAAAAAAAACAAATCGTGCAAATGAATTTTTTCAGCCTGCCAGAAATAAAAGAATTAAAAATTCTGGATTTGGCCGGCGGCCTGGAATTAGACGGCCTTGGCAGCGTTAAAAATATTTTGGATAAAGCCGAAATTATCAGCCAAATTGCCATTGATTAACCTTGTAACTATTAAATCCAAACAATCTCTAAATATTTTTTCTAGTTGAAATAAAAAACTCCCAGTTATTTTTTCCTTGAAAAAATAAAAAAAAGACGGCACGGCTATTTTCTTAAAAATGAAACTCTAATTTTGCTTTTGCTTTTTTTAAAAAAAAAATTATTAAGCTTTCCTCTTTTTCAAGCGCCAGATTTCTTTCAAATAAAGCCAGGAAACGCCAAGCAAATTTACCCTGGTTTTATCTTCATGCCCGCGCGGTTCTCGCCAATGAACCGGCACTTCTTTTATTTTATAGCCCTTTTTTTCAGCCAACCAAACCATCTCCGTGTCAAAAAACCAGGTTTGGTTTTCAATTTGCGGCAAAATTTCTTTGATTACTTTCTGATTGCAGGCTTTAAAACCACAGGACAAATCCTTGGTTTTCATGCCAAGCATTATTTTTAGCGCCAAACGATAGCCAAAAGAAAAAAATTTACGGCCTAATGACCTGTCTGTTTCTGAACCTTTCAAATAGCGTGAACCGACGGCAATGTCATAACCCTGGTTAATTGCTTCAATCAAAAAAGGCAAGGCTTTTAAATTAGTGGATAAGTCAGCATCCATAAAAACAAAAATATCAAACTCTGCTTGAAATTTTTGCCAGGCGCGCATAACAGCCAGGCCCTTGCCTTTTTGGCTAAGATAAAAATATTCAAGCTTTTCTATGTTTTTTTCTAAATCTTTAACGATTGATCCAGTCTGATCGCCTGAATTATTATCAGCAATAATGACTTTGTAATCATAACCGCCTAAATTTTGATCTAAAAAATTAAAAAGCTTTAAAACATTTTCTCTGATAATTTTTTCCTCATTATAAGCCGGGATGGCTATTAAAATCTTCATACTTATTTAACTTTATAAATATTAACTTCCTTATTAAAAAAGACTTTTTCTAAATAATCCGCTTCTTCTAAATTATAATCGCCTAAAAAGCGCTCTCTGTCAGTATAAAATATATAATTAATATTATATTTATGCAAAAAATCTGCTTTAACTTGATCTTGATTATTATTTTGAAAAAACCAATCGCCTAACAATCGATTTTTATCATTACAATTAATAGTTTGATGCCTATGTCCTAAGTAAACAGGTCTTGAGCTAATAGCCGGTAAAAAATTACCATTTGTCACCTCAGCTAAAATCGCTTCATTTTGCCCTGAATATTGCTTAAGCCATAAAACCGCTTGATAATATGCTTGGGGGAAATAAAAATATTCTCGCTGATTTTGATAATTCCAAATAAGCGTGACTACAAACGACAAGCTAGATAGGCTCAAAAAAATAAAAAAAATGATTGTTATTAAAATGCTTTTATAATTGTGCCCAAAAATTTTAAAAACATTTCTAATTAAAAAAATAAAACCGTAGCTTGCCAAAATTGCCAGCCCAAGATGGCAAGAATTTATCAGCTTCCTTTGAAAATTTAAAGGAATGTAAGCCAAAACCAGCAAAGTCAAAACCCAACAAAGCAAAAAATATACAAATTTATTTTCCTTTTTATTAAATAGAAATAAAGTGATAATACTTAAAAAAATTAACAATCCATAACCCAATAAATAATTCCTAAACGGGGGTGAATAAATGATATTCTGCTCTATCCAGCCCCAAAGGGCGGGTTCTTTTCGCACAATAAAATAAAAATATATAAATGAGGGTAAAAATCCCAATGCCAAACAAACATACTTTATAATATAATTTTTATATTCTAAAATTAATTCTAAGTCACGAAAAATAAAACTGACTATAAAATATACGGCCAAAACAGCTAAAATTACCAGGGAATCATAGGTGTGCATAAACCCCAAAAGCAAACTAATACCAAAAATAAAAATATAATAAAATTTACTCTTATTCTCCTTAAGAAACAAATAAAAAACGAGCACTATAAAAAGGAGGGATAAAATAAACAAACCAGAATGTGCCAAGCTTAAAAAAGTATTGGCTTCAGGGAAAATCAAATCTACGGGAAAATAATTTATGACATATTCCTCATCAAGAATTAAGCCTTTAGTTGGGGGTTTAAAAAAGAGGCCAATTCCCGAAGAAAAAATTATCAACAAAAAAGCTATCATTTTATCAAAAAATTTTTTAAAAAATAAATTTAAAAAGTAATAAAAAATAAAATAAAGAAATAAAAAACCAAAAATTACGCGAGCCAAATGAAAAAGCAAGATGCTATTTATATTTAATAATTTGCCTATTAATCCCAAAAGCAGCCATAAGGGAGTAAAGAAAATAAAACTTTGAGATTCTGAAGTAAATAAATTACCAACTAAGTATCTGCCTGCTTTAACTTGTTCTATATAAGAAAGATAAATATTAACATCGCTACTGTTCAAATGATTGCTTCCGGCAAAAAAATCGTCCCCAGACAAAAAATAACCGACAATATAAGGCGAGGTGCTCAAAAAAATAGCCGCTAAAATTACTAAAAAAATGAAAAAGTGCTGCTTTAAGGTGTAATTTTTCATTATTTTACTTTAATTTATATAATTTAACTTCATTATCTTCATAAACCTTAATAAAATTGCCGTCATTTTGCAAATTAAAATCCAAACTTTTTCTACTCTGACTAACAATAAAGTACGAGGCTCTGAAATTTTCTTTTATGATCTGATGCAAATTATCGTTTTTTTGGGCCGTAGTTATCTCAGCAAAAAGATTATATAAATCCGGATCATATTTATACATAAAAGTCGGATCTAATCCCATAATATAATAATTTTGATCGTTTTGGTAAAAAAGCATAGGGAAATCGCTCCAGTCTGTATGCATAATAATTTCAGCAGGCGCGGCATTTTCTTTCAAATAGCCAGACACGCCGGCAAAGAGCTGAAAACCAATCCCGCCTTTAAACGTCTGCCTGGTAATATAAACGTCTTTAGCCATAATCAGAGGAAAAAGAATCACTGTATAAATTAAAACGAAAATAGCGACTGTCCCAATAACATAATTTTCTTTTTTAAAATCTTTTAAAAATCTACCCAACTTTACTTTCTCCAAAATAAGACTAAAAGTGAAAGCGGAAAAGAAAACCAAATGAGGAACAAAATATTCCACATATCGCTTGGATTTTAAAGTCAGGACAAAAAAGAACAAAAATGAAAAAAAGAAAAAAATGCTTTTTTTGTTTTGATTTTTATAAAAAATAAAAAAGAAAATCAAAGCCACTATGCCAAAAATAATGGCTATGCCGCTATCAGCGATTAATTGCGAAATTGGATAAGGATACCATTCACCGCCCACATTAACCAAACCGCGATAATTAATAATGCCAATTTCAAAAATCTGCTGCCAGTAAAATTTTAGATTTTGGGGGAAATAAGGATTTATAATCAAACCCGCCAAAATTCCTGCCAAAGGAGCTGTAATCTTTTTAATATTTTCAAATGAAAATAAACTCTTTATAAAAACAAAAAAATAAACTTTAAATCTTCCTGCTTTGATAAAATTCCGTAATTTCAGCCAAAGCGGCTTGTTTATAAAAGTTTGGTCTATGGCTTCAGCCAAAGCATAAAGCAGAGCCATAACCAAAAGCAACAAAAATCCGCCATAAGACCAGACATAAAAAAAAGAAATAATAGCCAAAAGCCAGTATTTTCGCTTAAAAAGAAAATAAATGCCGAAAAAAAGTAAAATCAAAGAAAAAGCTGTAGCTTTGGCCAGAGAAATGCGGAAAAGAAATGCTGGCGCGCAAAGCATAACCAAAACAAAAACTTCTGGCCATTTTATTTTTTCTTTTTTAAAGATTATGTAGGAAAGAAAAACAAACAAGGAAGCCAAAACAACAGTATAAAATTTAAAGCCGGCAAAATCTCCCATTATCTCAATAAAAGGCACTGCCAAGACATGATAAAGAAAGTGGTGGTCAATATAATATTCTTTCAAAACAGTATATTGCAGCCAAGGAAAATCAAAAATAGGGCCTTGCTCGGCAATCAATTTTGATATTTTTAAATGATAAAAAGAATCTGGATCCAAAAAACTAGGGAAAGAGTTTATCCAAAGACAAACAAAAAAGGCTGTAAAAAAAATAAATAAATATAAAATGAACTGATTTTGGATAATCAGGTTTTTTAATTTTAGGCCAAAATTACTAATTTTTCTCATATTTAAATTATAGCAAAATGATACAAATACATAAACTATCTGCAAACATTATCTATATTACAAAATTACAAATTTAACCTATCCTTTATGTTTTTTAAAAAACTTAAGCTGCTCTAACTTAAATAAAAAAACCCTGCTAAATTGCATTACTAGGCATGGGTGTAAAACAATTTCGCAGGGCTATAAAAAATATATTTAAGATGGATTATTATCTAATTATTTATCATTATATCAGCTTTAAAAATTAAATCAAGGAAAATCTGTGGATATAATTTTTTAAACTTGAAAAAATCTTAAAAATTTTATAAAATCAATATAACTTAATTAAGTATAAAATTTTAAAGTTTATAAGTTTCTACTTTAAACTTTCCAACTTATGAGCGGCCATTCCAAGTGGGCAACAACTAAAAGAGCAAAAGCTGCGACTGACGCCAAAAGAGCTGTTTTATTCACAAAATTAGCCAAAGCCATAACAATAGCAGCTAAAGACAAAGGAGGCGATCCAGCCTCTAATTTTTCATTACGGCTGGCCATAGACAAAGCCAAAGCAGCTAATATGCCTAAGGACAATATAGAAAGAGCCATTAAAAGAGGCACTGGAGAACTTCAGGGGTCAGTTATTGAGGAAATTATTTATGAAGGATTTGGGCCCGGAGGCGTGGCTTTAATTATCAAATGCTTAACTGATAATAAAAATCGCGCTAGCCAACAAATTAAACATATTTTAGCTAAACACGGCGGCTCTTTAGCAGGGCCAAATGCTGTCATGTGGCAATTTGAACAAAAAGGCGTAATTAGAATTGAAAATGAAAAATTAGCTGGTAAAAATTCTGAAGAGCTGGAATTACAGATTATTGATCTGGGAGCTCAGGACATTAAAAAATTAGCAGATTCTTGGGTTGTTTACAGCCATAAAGAAGATTTGCAAAAAATTAAGAGGGGTTTTGAAAATTTAGGACTAGAAATTGATTACGCAGAAATAGAATATGTAGCCAAAGAAACAGTTTCTGTTGAATCAGAACAAAAAGAAAAACTCCAGAGTCTTTTTGACTCATTAGAAGATGAGGAAGACGTTGACGATTATTATACTAATTTAAATGAATAAAGTAATCAACTAATCTATATGATGCCTTACAGGGAATGCAAGCTTGCATTTCCTCTATTGCTTACAAGCCAGCCCGATTTTAAAAATTATAAAAGGACGACCGCAATGGATCGTCCTTTGTTTTTACTTTTCAGCCAAAAATATAGATAAGCAGAATGGCTTTTTTGAATTTAACCAAAATATAGAATTATCATTTTCCAGATATTTTCTAAAAAAAGCCAGGCTCCAGTCTTGATATAATGCTTTTTTACGACCATAGCACCAAAATTGTTTGAGTAAAGGCGCTCCTGGTCTATAATAAATCAAATCGCTGATAGTCATGTGACCGACATTTTGAAAAATCAACAAATATTTGGGCTGAACCGTCAGATTATATGGCAGCTGTAAATTGGTCCAAAAATCCACTTCAAAATAATCTCCAGAAATAAACATAATAGGTGTTTGTATGTTCCAAGCGCCGTAATGCGGAAAAATAAAACTGCCAGGCGCAAAAGCTATTGTTGCTTTAATTCTGGGATCGCGAAAATGACTAATCTGTCCGCGATAAGGCGGCTGGCAGCAGATCTTACGGTTATTAACTGCTGTTGTCAGCTCTTTATCCAGCGCCTCGCACACAGACAGCGCGTAAGAATCAGTATTGCGGCAATCAATCTCGGCGCCAGCCAGAGCCTCTGCTGTCCAGCCGCCAAAACTATGCCCCATGACCCCGATTTTATCAGGATTGATCAGCTGACCAAATTCCGGATCAGCCAAAAGTCCGTCAATCACCGCACTGATTTGTTGCGGCCGGTAAGCCGGATCCGTCAAATAGTGAATTTTATCCGGAAAAAGTTCCAAAACACTCTTGTCCAAATTACCCATGCTTTTTAAAGTGGTCTTGGTCAGCTGGCAATTGCTAATATCACTGCCGCCGCCAATGTGGCACGTGGCTGCATCATCATGATCAGGCGCTGCCACAATATAACCATTTTCAGCCAAAAATTCCGCCAGAAAAACCGACTGAAAAGAACACATGCCCAGGCCGTGCGAAAATAAGACTAAAGGATGTTCTCCGCTTTGAACCGACGCATTTAAAACCGCCTGGCCTTTGACCAAATCATAATAACCAAAAAGGTCATTTGCCTCTGAAACTTTGGCCGGATACCAAATCATGATCTGTAGATTATAGCCATTGTAATCCAAAGCCAATGTTTTAACGCCAACTATGGCGTGGGCCTGGGGCGTAAAAAAATATCCAATCAAGCTCAAATAAACTATCAATTTTTTCATGTTTCCCTCCTTGATTTACAATCTATTAAATGTTAAAGACCATTAACGCTAAATTATAGCTTAACTTATTATTTTTGTCAATAATAATAAAATTTGTTAAAATATAGATAATATGAAGAAAAAATCGCCAAAAATTTTTACTATACTAGGCGTTGACCCTGGCTTTGCTACGACTGGTTTTGCTTTAATTAAAGAAAAAAACAAAGACTTAGAAGTTTTAGATTATGGAATAATTACAACCTCAAACAAACAAGCTTTTTCTGAACGTTTAAAATATCTGCATAAGGCTTTAAATAAAATAATAAAAAAATATAAACCTCAGACAATTGCGGTTGAACAGCTTTATTTCTGCAAAAATGTCAAAACCGCTTTAAATGTCGGCCAGGCGCGAGGCGTAATTTTGCTAACAGCAATTTTAAATAAATTACCGCTGGCTGAATTCACCCCGCTGCAAATAAAACAAGCTGTTTGCGGTTATGGACAGGCTGATAAGCGCCAAGTCCAAAACATGGTTAAAATTTTGCTGCAATTAAAAAAAGTTCCCCAGCCAGATGATGCAGCTGACGCCTTGGCCATTGCCTTAACTTATTTGCAAAGTAAAAATTTTTTAGACAAAACCAAGCCCTAATGCTTGAAATTATCTTTTAAAAAAGCTATAATAGCCTCATCATAAAATAACCAATAAGTAAATAAATTATATGCCTATTTCGCAACTGACAAAATCACCTAAAAATTGGCGAAAATACAGCAAGCAAGGGAAAAAAAACAAAATAAAAAAAATAAGGAGTGTGAAGAAAAAAAACACAACAAAAATATTTATTTCCTGGCTAGTTGCTTTATTTATCGCTGGAACCCTTTTAAGCGGGATTGTTTTTATTGGCGCTTTAGCCTGGTATTCTAAAGATTTGCCGGATCCAAACAAAGTTATCGATAGGGTTATGGCTGAATCTACCAAAATTTATGACCGCACCGGTGAAAACCTGCTTTGGGAAATACATGGCGATGAAAAAAGAACAATAATAGAACTTGACCAAATTTCTGATCATATTATCAAAGCCACTATTGCTGCAGAAGATAAGCATTTTTACGAACATAAAGGAATAAACATATTTTCTATTGTTCAGGGCGTAATTTTGGATCCTTTGCGAGGCCGTGGCACCAGAGGCGGATCAACACTAACCCAACAATTGATCAAAAATGCTATTTTAACTAGTGAAAGAAAAATTTCCCGCAAGTTTAAAGAGTGGATCCTTGCCTACCAAATGGAGAAAAAATTCACCAAAGATCAAATTCTAAAAATGTATTTCAATGAAATACCTTACGGCTCTGTTAATTACGGAGTTGAATCAGCTTCTAATTATTTTTTTGGCAAATCAGCCAAAGATGTTACTCTGGCAGAAGCAGCTATTTTAGCGGCCTTGCCTCAAGCGCCGACAAGACTGTCTCCTTATGGTTCAAATATAGATAAATTGATTAATAGGCAACATTGGGTCTTGAACGAAATGGTCAAGGTTGGGTTTATCACCAAAGAAAAAGCCGAGGAAGCAAAACAACAGCCTTTGGAATTTAAAAAAGAAAAAATCGCCAATATTACAGCACCTCATTTTGTTTTTTATGTAAGGGAGCTGCTAGCGGAAAAACTTGGTGAAAAATCAATAGAACAAGGGGGATTAAAAGTTATTACCACATTAGATTTGGAAAAACAAAAAATAGCGGAAGAAGCTGTTAAAAACGCTAATGAAAGAAATATTGGCTACAATGCCACCAATGCTTCCTTGGTTTCTATTGACGCAAAAACAGGTGAAATTTTAGCCATGGTAGGTTCTCAAAACTTTCAAGATGAGACAATCTCTGGCCAAGTTAACGTTGCTATCAGACCGCGTCAACCAGGATCATCAATAAAACCCATCGTTTATGCTGCTGCTTTTGAAAAAGGTTTTACTTCAAAAACTGTTATCTACGATGTTTTTACCTCTTTTCCTTCTTCTCCCAAGCCTTACGAGCCCAGAAACTATGATAAAAAAGAAAGAGGACCAGTTACAATTAAACAAGCATTAGCCGGCTCTTTAAATATTCCTGCTGTTAAAACATTATATCTAGCCGGCTATGAATACGTCATAAATTTAATGCAGAAATTAGGTTATTCTACTATTACACCTGAGAGCCAATGCGGATTGTCTTTGGTATTAGGAGGCTGTGAAGTAAAACTGCTTGATCACGTAGGCGCTTTTTCTGCTTTTGCCAGAGATGGTGAAAGAGCAGAAACATTTGCTATTTTAAAAATTGAAAATAAAGCAGGAAAGCACCTCTTAGAGGAATTTAAACCTAAAAAACATAAGGTTTATGGTGAAAATTCAGTCAGGCAAATTAACAATATTTTAACAGATGCCCAGGCGCGCTCCTTTATTTTTGGCGATAATCCTAATTTATCTTTAACAGACCGTCCTGTTGCGGTTAAGACCGGCACTACCAATGACAATAAAGACGCTTGGACAGTGGGCTACACCCCTTCTTTTGTAACCGGGGTTTGGGTTGGTAATAGCGATGGAACAAATATGTCCAGCAGCGCTGACGGATCTAATGTTGCAGCTCCTATCTGGAATGAATACATGCGAAAAACTTTAGCCGGAACACCAGTAGAAACATTCAAAGAACCGGCTGAAATTAATCCCGATTTACATCCTGTTTTACGAGGAGAAATTACTGGCAAAATTGAAGTGGAAATAGACAAGGCTTCTGGCAAATTAGCGACGCCTCTTACTCCCGCGTCTTTTATAGAAAAAAGAACATACCGCCAAGACCACTGCATCTTGCATTATATAGACAAAAACAATCCTGCCGGGCCCGCGCCGGAAAATCCAGAAAATGACCCAATGTATCGAATTTGGGAAGAGGCTGTTCAGGCCTGGGTAAAAAAACAGGCTGAAGAAAAAGGCGAAACATATGATTATGACCTGCCTCCTGAAGAATATGATGATCTGCATATTCCGGGAAATATTCCCACCCTAACGTTAATCTCGCCCCAAAATAACCAAATGATTGAAAATTATCCTCTTAATTTTGAAGTGAAAACCAGTGCGACTCGCGGAATCAGCCGCGTCCAATACGAAATAAATGGTCAGGTTATTGGCGTTGCCAGAAATTATCCTTTTTCACTTCAAGTTAATTCTTTAGATATTGACAATGGCTACCATAAATTAAAGGTTACTGCTTTTGATGATATTGACAATTCAAATTCTGTCCAAATCGAACTTAACTTAAAGTTGCCAACCTTGCCACCGCAGATTGATTGGCTAAACCCGCGCCAAAACGCGTCTTTTTATTCTTCTAATTTTCCATTAAATATAGATTTTACTTTATCAAAAATTACTGATCTGCAAAAAGCTATTTTCTATTACAACGGGAATAAAATTAGCGAGTTGTTTGAATTTCCACAAGAGCACTTAAGTATTGTCTGGCAAAACACTCCTGGGCCAGGCCAATATGAAATCTATGCTCAATTAGAAGAGAAAGATGGCAGCCAAACCCAAACAGAAAAATTATTGATAAATATTTTAGATTAATACCAAAACAAAGAATAGCGGATTAAAATAAAGCATCACCAAAAAAGACGACTTTTAAAAGTCGTCTTTTTATTTTAGCTCAAACAAGGATGAAACTTTAAAAATATTTTTTTGCCTCATTCCAAATAGAATCATCACTATGATTTTTCTTCAGCCAATACCACCACTCAACACCCCAGAAATAAGCTCTTTCCAAATTGGATTTTCTTGCATATTCCGCATTTTTAATCAACTGATCAATATCCATTGAGCGGTAGTGCTGGTCTAAAGACGTATCTAAAGGACCATTGGGAAACCAGGGCTCTGCCTGAAGTTCGGCTACATAGGTTGTTTCTATTGGTCTGCCCCAAAAAGCCGCTTTAACCCGATAATAAGAAGCTGGGATAAAAAAATAACGCCAATAGCCAATATATTTATTATGAGTAACTCTATATACTGTGGTACCAAACAAATCCCCCATTTTTATAGCCGGGTGCCAAGTGCTTAATTCTCCTGAATCAGTAATCAAAATTTTGCGCCTGTCCAATGATTTAACCAGATCAACTTCTTCTTGCAACTCTTTTTTAGTCAGATGAGGACAGCGGCCAAAAAAATCTAAAAAAGGCTCATTTTCTACCTGCCAAATTTCTAGCGCAGGACTATTTTTATACCTATTAACCACAATCTCAATATTTTTTAATACGCTCTTACGGGCATCAGTCTTGGTTACATAATCAACCCATTTTGGATCATGGCACTCTGGCCAACGCGGCTGACGCCGACCAACAACCAAAATAACCCTAACATCTCTTTTTTCTGCTTCGCTAATCTGCCAATCTATATCTTCAAAAAAATATTGTCCTTCTTCTGGCTCAATATCCTCCCAATAAGCAGGCAGCCTTAAATATTTTACCTGCAAATCATCCAAGACAGACAAATAAGACTCTCGCCAGTCCAACCCTAATTGCAAGGCAAATTTTTTAGAAAAAGTCACTCCATATTTTATTTGGCGGTTAGGATTATAGCTGCGGGAAGCTAAAATTAAATAGCCTATAATCAAAACTATTATTAATCCCGCCATTATGACAAAAAAAATTTTTAAGCCCGTCATGTTTTTTTTCATATTATTTGTTATAAAATTATAAAATACAAGCCCACAGCTATTAAAATAATAGCTAAAATTTTTTGTAAAATTTGCCGCCAATTTAATGGTTCTTTCAAGGCAGGGATTTTAAAGCCAAGCAAGCTGGCCAAAACAAAAACAAAAGCATATTGAATTGCTTGTAAAGCATTAACCAATGTCGCGCTAGCTAAAGAAAAAGCATAGTTCTGTCCCAAAACACCCAAACCGCCAAAAGCCTGAATAGCAAGAATCAAGCTGCTTTTTTGTTTTTTAGGTCTTTGCCAGTCAATTTTTATCAATTTTCTATGTTTAGGAATCAAAGCTATTATTAATGCTGTTAGAAATCCGCCCATTCTGATCCAAAAAAAACCAGAGATAAAAGGCTGTTGCAAATAAATATATTTTGCCAAAACAAAACTGCCAGCAAAAACAAAACCCGCGCAAATTCCCCAAAAAATTAATTTTTTATTTAGCTGCTTCTTGGATCCACGCTCTAATGGCCAGGAAATAATAATAATAGCTAAAACCAAAGCGATAAAAGCCAAAAGCTGGCTGGCAGCCAGTCTTTCTCCTAGAAATAAATATGATAAAAGAAAAGTAAAAATCGGGCTTGAACCGCCCAATAAAGTAATAGCTTTTGTGGTTTCTCCTGATTCAATGGCTTTATACATTGAAAACAAAGCTAAAACAAAAAAAATTCCGCCCAAAAAAGACCAAAAAAACTGAATGGCTTCGGGAATAATAACTCCAAAAGGAATAAAAATTAAAGTACCAATACCTAAAAAACCCACATAAAAAGCATAAACGATGGGTTCTGTTTTATACTGCGAAACTACTAATTTATCGCCGATATTAGCTAAAGAAAACAGCAAATAAGCACTAATTGTAATATAAATCCACAACATTTTTAACAATAAAAACAGAACGCTGAAAATTTAAGCTAAAAAGCTCTTAAACTTCAGGATCCTAACCTATTTAATATTAATAAACTTGTCCCATTTTAAATAAACTTCTTTTGTTGCTCGTAAATCGCCTGCATTGTATTTGGCTATCTTTTTATATTCTTTATTTTTAAATAAAGGATTAACCTCATCGCCGTCAACCCCATCGCTTTTGGGACTTTTTATACCTAAAGCCCGACAAACCAAATGAAGTTTGGGCTTGCGCAAAACCGCGCCGTAAAAAGTCAATAAATCCATTAAATCATAATGGGTCGCGTTGAATTTTTGACTTTTCAAATATCTATGTGACATTAAATCTTTGCTTGGTTTTATTTCATGAACAGCCGATCGGATCATCAAAAAAGGAACATCAAAGCCGCGGCCGTTAAAACTTATGAATTCATTATAATTAATAACTCCTTGCCAAAAACTAGCCAGCATTTCTTTTTCTGTCATAACTTTAAACTTTATACCGTCTTCTTCTGTGTCTTCAATCTCTTCACCTGGCGCCTGATAATAAACAGCTCCTTTATTTGTTTCTAATTCTAAAACGCCTATGGCTACAATTTGACCTGTATAAGGAGAAAAACCAAGCCCGTTTTTTAAATTAGTTAAAGCCGCCTTATAAGCTTCTTCTGAATAAGCCTCTCTTTTGATCCAGCTTGTTAGGGCATTTTTAGTCTCGTCATCAAAGGATTCCCAATTCTCCCCCATGGTTTCTATATCAAAAATTAATTTAGGCATGTTTTTAATTGTTAGCTAAATAATATTTAATTGAACGATCATAGGTTTTTTCCTGTTCAGCCGTAAAATAACAAGCAGGTAATTCCTTTTTTGCCCGATGATAAGCTAAACACTCACAGCACAGCCCTTTTTTATCGCAAGGATAAGTGCAATTACAAAAAGTTAAATTTTTTTCTTTTAGACAATCCATAAGTCTTACTTTGATTTTAGCATAAAAAAGAAGCAGTGAAAACCGCTTCTTTTTGTCAGGCTATTTAGTTATTGTTAATACCATTTAATCCAACTTATTGTTTAATTGGCATTATAATATAAAGATAATTCGCATCAGCGATCGGTTTTTCGCCTTCTGGCAAGCTTTCAGCCGGCCTTAAAACACAGGGATTTGTAGAATCTATCATTTCAAAAATAACACTAGAAGAATCTATGTTTTGCAAACCATCCAATAAATATCTATAATTTATAACGATTTTATTGTCATCGCCTTCCAATAAAACATCTAATGATGATTTATTCTCTCCCAGCTGGTTGTTTGTCGACGAAACCACTAGTTGTCCGTTTTTAAATTCCAAATTTATATCATAAATCCCTGTCCTGGAAAACAAAGCTGCAGTCTTTGTTGCTTTTATGAAATCAGTAATATTAATCAGGGCTTTTGTTTTATTTGCGGTTGGAATTATTTGCTTATAATTAGGATATTGTCCCTCAATAATACGGGAGACTAATTCAACGTTATCGCAAACAAAAAGAACCTGATTGTCCTCAAAGTAAATTTCCAATAATTTTTCTCCGGATTCTCTGGAAGACAATTCACTTAAGCTAGTTATATTACTTAAAACCCGATAAAGTTCTTGGGCTGTTTTTGATGGTATTATTATTTCTTTTTCATCCCCTGCTTTGTCTTTAAGTTTTATAATTTTTTCCGCCAAACGATAACTGTCTGTTGCCGCCATGGTTAAAAATTCATCTTTAAAATTAAAATAAATGCCGGAAATTTCTGGTCTTGTTTCTGAAAATGAAACAGCATACAACACCTGAGAAAATGCTTTTAAAACATCGTCTACTTTACAAAGATAGGGGTTTTCTTTTGCAACCATGGGAATTAAAGGAAATTCCTCAGCGCTACTGCCCTTTATTTTGGTTTCTTGTTTTTCTGTTTTTATTTCAAAATTATCGCCGATTAACTCTATTTCTATTTTTTGATTTGGTAAAAGATTAATATAATCATTTAACAGTTTAGAGTTTACAGTAAAACTGCCTTCTTTTTCAATTTTGCCTCTTAATTGCAAGCTTATCCCTATCTCTAGGTTGGTTGTAATTAACGTTAAGACACTTTTTTCTGCTTTAATTAAAACATTATTTAAAATAGGCAAAGAAGTATTTTTGCTGGCGATATGAGCAACTATATTAAGCCCTTGGTTTAAATTTTCTTGAGTGCAAGATATTTTCATAAAAGTAAAAGTATTATTTATTAATTAAATATATTTAAAAATAATTTTAATAATATATATTGTGGATATTTGTAAAAATAGGATTTTTATTAAGAAATTTTATAAAAAACGCTGTTGATATGTTTTGGAAAAGACAATAATGAAGTTGTGAATAGGCTGTGTGCGATTTTTAAAATATAAACCCCCTTTAAAAATTAGCCGTAAAATTTACTCAAAATATTAACATAAAAAACTTGGGTTTATCACATTTTTTACACAACAAAGCTTTTTTTATAAATTGTAGAGCCTTTGGCGAATTTGTTCTATTTCTCTGCGTATTCTTTCGTCATTATCATAATCATTTTGAATTTTTGCTACAGCATGCATAGCTGTAGTATGGTCACGTCCTCCCAACTCCTGGCCTATAAAAGGAAAAGAACTATTTATTTCATTTCGCAATAAATACATGATTATTTGCCTTGGGATTACTAGTTTTTTTTCTCGACATTTGCCAATTAAGTCATCGATGGCTATGTCGTAAAAATTAGATACAGTATGGATAATATCTTTGGGCAATAATGATTTTTTTTGTAAATTAGTCGTTAGTCCGGATAATATTTTCTTGACAGAATCTAGTGTGGGGGGGGTGTTATTTAGTTGATGAAAAGCTATAATTCTGTTTAAAGCTCCTTCTAGCTCCCGAATATTGCTGGAAATGTTTGTCGCCAAATAAGTTAAAATGGCTTTTTCTAAAAGATATTGTTTTTCTTGTAATTTTGATTCTAAGATGGCGTAGCGAGTTTCCAAATCAGGTGAGGAAATATCAGCGATCATTCCCCATTCAAAGCGAGTTAAAAGCCTGTTTTCTAAAGAAGGGATTGATTTAGGCGGGCGGTCAGAAGAAAGAACGACTTGCTTATTGTTTTGGTGTAAAGTGTTGAAAGTATGGAAAAATTCTTCCTGGGTCCCTTCTTTTCCGGCCAGAAATTGAATATCATCAATTAAAAGCAAGTCAACGGATCTGTAAATATCTTTAAAATTCGATGCTTTGCCAGTATAAACAGAATTAATGTAATCATTGGTAAATTTTTCACAGGTAATATAGAGGATTTTTTTCTGCTGGTATTTTTTTAAACATTCATGCCCAATCGCCTGCAGCAAGTGCGTTTTTCCCAGACCGGCACCCCCATAGATAAAGAGAGGATTGTAAGCAGAGCCTGGGCTGGCAGAAACAGCTAAAGAAGCTGCCCTTGCCAATTCATTGTTTTTGCCCACTATAAAAGTATCAAAAGTATATTTAGGATTTAAGCCATACGAATTTTTTACATTTTCTTTTTCCCCAGGGACTTTTATGTCTTGAATTATATTAATTGAAGAAAAAGCGTCATCTTTTTGGGTGGAAGCTTCTATTTCCTGAGGCTCGTTTTTTTTAATGGAAGCTACTTTAAAATTTATTTTTTTTATTTCTTTTTCAGTTATGTTGCGTAGAGCCTTTAGAATATCGCTGGTATGCTTTTTTTCCAACCAGCTTTTAGTAAAAGCATTAGGAACTCCAATAGTAATAGAATCATCGCTAGATTCGAGAATAAAAGTTCCTTTAAACCAGGTTGTAAAATTAACCTTGCTTAAAGATATTTCTAATTCGCCAAGCACGGCCTGCCAAATTTGTTGAGTATTCATAAGTTCCCCTGAAATTAATAGAAGAAGATTGTATATAAAAAGGATAACATAAAAAATTTTAATGTAAAATGCTTTGCCAATTGGTAAATGTTCATAGCCTGTTCATATTCTGTGGATTTATATTAATATAAAAATTTATTTTTGACAAATTTTTCCACAGGTGATAAACTCTTAGCAGAAGTTTAATATTAAATATTAAAGACTTGCAAGGTAAAATGATGAAAAAGCTGAAGTTTAAATGTTTAATCCCTAATAAATAATTTTTTTTTAATTATGCCTAAAAGAACATATCAGCCCAAGAAAAGAAAAAGGGCAAAAACTCACGGTTTTCGGGTTAGACAAAAAACAAAAAAAGGTCAGCAGATATTAAAAAAAAGGCGAGCTAAAGGGCGCTATAAACTTACGGTTTCTAGTGAAAAAAAGGGTAAAAAATAGCCTGGTTTGTTTTTGAGGCGCATTTATTTACGCATGAAAAAGCTAGGCAAAGTATCCTAGTCTTTTTATAATTAAGTATATGCCAAAAGAAAAGCAAAAACTAACAAAAGACAAGGATTTTGAAAGAGTTTTTAAATCAGGCAGAGCAGCCTATGCGCCTTTTTTATTATTAAAATATTTAAAAAACAAAATCGGTATCACCCGCTTTGGCATTATTGTTTCTGCCAAGGTGTCTAAAAAGGCAGTTTTGCGCAATTTAGCCAAGCGGAGAATCAGAGAGATTCTGCGCTTAAATAAAGAAAAAATTAAAAAAGGCTTTGATATAATAATAGTTGTTTCACCTAAAATTATTAGTCAATCCGGGGAAATTCTAAAATATCAGGAGATTGAAAAAACTCTGCTTAATCTTTTAAAGAAGGCGGATTTATTATGAATAATTTAAAAAAAGAATCAAATTTGCAATTTAAGCTGGTTTTTTTATTTGTTATTAGGTTGTATCAAAAAACATTGTCTTTTGACCACGGACCCTTGGCCAGAATTTTTCCTTTTTGGGGGTGTCGTTTTTATCCCAGTTGCAGCGAATATACTTATCAGGCAATTTTAAAATACGGAATTTCTAAGGGGCTTTGGCTCGGGTTTAAAAGATTGTTGCGTTGCCACCCTTGGTCTAAGGGCGGTCACGATCCTTTGCTGTAAAATATAGAAAAACACCCCGCAGGGTGTTTTTTAAAAAAATTTTATGGCTAAAGATTTAAGCCGTGTTTTGAAAAATCAATATTTTTATCTTTCAGCCAAGGCACTATTTCCATGATGCCAAAATTACTTAAAGATTCAATAGCTGGAATCCTTGCTGTATTGCAAAATTCCCCAAATTGAAAAACTTCTTTATCTGTTAGCAAAGAAAGCAGCAAAAAAGGGTCACAGCCTACAAAATATTTTTCTGTGGTCAAGAATTCGAATAGTCTATCCAAATAACTTTTTTGAACATCAAAATTGATGGGCCTATAAATTTTTTCATAAAGCCATTGTCGTAAAATTTTGAATTCCTTAGCTTCCGCGGAATCATTAAAAGAGATTTGTCCTTTTTGGGCGCTTTCTTTTACAATAGCTTGAAAACAGGTTGCAACTCTGGATCTTTGATAAGCGCCAAAAGCTTCAATATTGGAAGAGTTTGGTTCTTTTATATAGCCGACTCTTTTGGCATCATTGTAATCAGCAAAGGCATAGGCTATTTTATCAGCCAGCATGACAAGGTTTATTTCTTGAATTGTTTGCTTTTTTATCTTTAAGTCAGGATCGTTTGTCCTCGAATGCTGCAAAATTCCTTGCAGGGTTTCAGAACAAAGATTGAGCCCAGAGCCTTTCCTTTCTATGTATTGGGCAATGACAACGCCATTAACGGCGTGATTAAAGGGTTTGCCAGAAAATTCAGATATATATTTTTCGCCAAAATGGCCAAATGGCGCATGTCCAATATCATGGCCATAGGCAATCGCTTGGCATAAAGCGGAATTAAGGCCTAAAAATCTTGCTAAAGGCAAGGCAATAGCTAAGACTTCAAGGGTGTGCTGTTGTCGATTTCGGATATGAGGATTGTTTGGCAAGGGAAAAACTTGTGTTTTATTTGCTAAACGCCGAAATGCTTTGCAGTTGATAATTTTAATAGAATCAATCTCAAAGGGGTCTAGTCTTTTTTCAAAAATGGAATCATCATCATAAAAATAGTTTTCAGTTTCTCTTAGACCTAAGCGTCCTTTGGTTTTTTGTGAAGGAAAAGCTAAATGGGCTAAGGCATTTTCAAGCTCTTTCAAGTTAACCATCTTTAACTCCTTTCTTTTATAAAAAGAACATTATATTTTAGCATCTTAAAATTTTTAACATAATTTGTCAAATAAAAAACAGCTCCTATGGAGAGCTGTTTTTAATTGAAGAAAAGGAAAGTATTATTTTGTCATATTCTGCCCAATATTGATTCTTTTTTTCTTTTTCAGGAATATAAGCTATAAAATAAAAGGCGTTGTTTTTTACAGGCAGCAGAGCGCTGATTATAAAGCAATTTTCGCTTTCAAAACAATATTGCGGCAGCGCCGACCCTTGTTTGTTTAGCCAGGCACAGGGTTTTTCTTTTGCTATTGTTTTTTGCCTTTCGTTTTTTTCGTCTTTTTCTAAAAGATAAATTTCAATTTTTAGCCCCAGGATAAGATCCATTGTTGTTTTTTTTGTTTGCAGGGCGTCAGGGGTAAAAAGGCTGATGATTTTTCCCTGTTCAAAATCATCAACCAATAGCCAATTAGCCGGATAAGTAAAAGTAAAACCAATTTGCGCATTTTCGTATTTTTTACTGGGACAGCTCTCCTTTTTTGGGGATGGGTCGGTTTTGGCTGAAAAAAACAGCAAGCCCAAGCTTAAAAAGATTATTTTTTTCATTTTTTCCCTCCTTAATTGGCAACTTTACGCTTTTTTTAAAAAAAGTCAAGAGGTTTTAAGGCTCTATTTGTATTTTTTTCAGGCGATTTTTTTCCCCGCTAATAATTTTTATCTTTTTTTTAGGTATTTGGAAATAGTCGCTTAAAAAAATAAGCAAAGCTTTATTAGCCTTGTTTTCCATAGCTGGCGCAGTTAATTTAATTTTCAGATAATCCTCTGATTCCCCAATTATTTTATTGATTTTTGAATTAGGAATAACTTTAATCTTGTAAATTTTTTTTGGCATATTTAAATCGCAACTGTTTTATTGGATTAATTGGCAGCCGCTTTCTGTTTCAATGCAGGCGTAAGGAATGCCTATTTCCGGCTTATTATAAAAAACCCAGTCTGCGGTCGCATCTTTGCAGATATTGTTGGCGCAGCCAAAACAGCCGACTTCGCCGGTTTTTTTATTTTGCAAAAGAAGACATTCTTCGTAGCGGATGACTTCTTTTGGCAAGAAAAAAAGAGAAATAGCTATCGCTATAAAAAAAAGAATAAGGATAAAGGCAAGCAAGATTGCAATTGTGCGCAACATAAGAAGTTTATTTAAGTTATGAGCTAAAAAGTGAAAGGTCTCCTTTCCCCTCCCTCAATACAATTGGATTTTGATTGCTTAGATCAATAACACTGGATGGGATATCAGGCAAAACCCCGGCATCAATTATCAAATCAATTTTATTAGCCATTTCTTTGCTTAATTTTTCGGGATTAGTTAAAACCGCCTCTCCAGAAATGTTTAAGCTGGTTGAAATTATGGGATTGCCTAATTTGCTAGCCAAATCCAGGCAGATTTGGTTGTCAGGGATTCTGATGCCAATAGTTTTATTTTTAGCCAGAATTGTTTTTGGGGTTTCCTGCCTGGCTTTTAAAATAAAAGTATAAGGACCGGGTAATGTTTTTTTTATTAAGCGATAAGCATAGTTTTGGATTATTGCGTATTTAGCCACTTCTTTTAAATCAGGGCAGATAATGCTCATCGGCTTATTTTTGGCTCTTTTTTTAATGCGATAAATTTTTTCAATGGCTTTTTTATTAAAAATATTGCAACCCAGGCCATAAATAGTATCTGTGGGGTAAATAATAATGCCGCCGTTTTTTAAAACTTCAACAGCTTTTTCAACTTTTTTCGGTTCGGGTTTTTGTTGGTTTATTTTTAAGTACATTTATATTTTTTTTTAGGCCGCTTATTATCGGTTTGTTGACAAATTTATTTGTCGCCAAAACGTTTTTTGATTTAATTGACCAGGGCAGTCCTTTAAAGTCAGAAACAAGACCGCCAGCTTCTTTAACTAATAAAATTCCTGGCGCGATATCCCATAAATTTGCGCCCGGCGAAATATAGGCTTCTGTTCTGCCTTTGGCAACCCAGGCAAATTCAAGGGAAGCAGCTCCAAGTTGGCGGATGTCAAATTGCCTGGTTTTAAAGTGTTGGTAAATTTTTATAGCCAGATTAATATCGCTTTTTTTTGATCCATGGCAATAAGTTAAAAGGGCTTTTTGCATGTTTTTTCTTGAAACTTTTATTTTTTTATTATTCAAATAAGCGCCTTTGCCTTTTTCAGCATAATAAAATTCATCAAGCATTGGCGCGTAAATAATGCCCCAAACAGGTTCATTTTTGTAAATTAATCCGAGCTGAACCGCAAAAAGAGGATTGCCCATATAAAAATTAGTTGTGCCGTCAAGAGGGTCAAGTGTCCATAAAAAATCGTTGCTTTTATTATTATCACCGGTTTCTTCGGAAAGAATACGCCAAGTGGGAGTCAGTTTTTTTAAAGTGTTTAGAATGATTTTTTCAGCCAAAAGATCAGCCTTGGTAACTATGTCGTGTCGGCTTTTAAATACAGCTTTTGGCTGTTGGCCTTTTTTGAATTCTTTAAGCAAAACCTGGCCTGTTTTTTTTATTACAGCCACCAGTTCTTTTTTTGTTTTTTCTCTAATAAAGACCATAAATTATCCTTTTTTAAATAGCGGAGTTCAAAGCGCCTCATGACAAAAAGTAGGATAAAAATGAAAAAAGTACTGATCAGGCCGATTAAATACCAGCCAATACCCACTGTTATGCCAATAGCAGACATGACCCACAATGAGGCAGCCGTGGTCAGGCCTTCAATGCGGTGCTTATCAAAAATTATTAGTCCGGCGCCAATAAAGCCAATACCCACCAGAATTTGACCAATAATCCTAGTCGGGTCAACTAAGGGGTTGTCTCTAAAGCCGTGGACAGCTATGACAGTAAACAACGTTGCGCCAAAAGTGACCAAGGCAAGCGTCCTGGTGCCAGCTTCTTTGCCTGAAAGTTCTCTTTCAAGGCCGATTAGCCAGCCTAAAAAAATGGCTAACAGCAATTTTAAGGTGATAATTAAAATTTCAGGCATATTTTTTAAATTAACGAATTAAAGTATACTTATAGTATAGCAAAAAAAAATAAACTTGGCTTTATTTGAAAAAAGGAGGAAAAAATGGCAAGCGAAAAAAGTTCTAGATTGTCCTCTACGCAAAAGGCAATGCAAAAATTAGTAGAGCATCAAAAACAAGCATTGGCAAAATGCTGCCCGTATTGTTGGGGGTCGTTAGAACGTGAAACAATAATTTCACTTCGCTGCCCTGCTTGTGACAGGATTTATTATGTGGAGGATTTATTAAAAGGCGCTGATTAATTATTCAGCGCTTTTATTTTAATTTATTTTTTCTAGAAGAATAAGGTCGGCTTCTTGAGTTTTTGTGTCAAAAATAGCAAAAGTAGCTTTGGTAAAAAATCCGGCTAAGGTGCCTGGATTAATTAAATTAGTTTTGCCTATTTTTTCCTGCCAGGGTAAATGAGTGTGGCCGTAAAAAACAAAATCGTATTTTTGGCTGGCAGCCATTTTTTTAGCCAGAGTTGGAAAATGGCAAAAAGTTATTTTTAACCCTTCAATCTCAATTTTGCCGGCGTTGCCGTGGTAAATAATTTGAGGAAATTTCTTTACCATGTTTTTAAAGCCTTCTATGTCGCCGTCAACATTGCCTTTGACCACATGGATTTCTTTGCCTTTGAATAGTTTGCCAAATTCGCCTAAAATTATCGGGGCGCAAACATCTCCGCAATGAATCATTACGGGGATTTTTTGTTTATTTATATATTTCATTGCCTTTTGGATATTGGGCAAATTGTCATGGGAGTCGGAAATGATTGCGATTTTCATAAGTTTGTTTAGAAGTGAAAAAAGAGCTATACGATCTAGAGGTGAAGAAGTGTAAAAGTGAAAAGATGGCAAGCTAAAGACTCCTTTTCCCTTTTTGCTCCTCTTGCTCTTATTACCCTTCTTCTTAAAGTTTA
This sequence comes from Candidatus Uhrbacteria bacterium, assembly GCA_011046145.1. Classification (GTDB taxonomy): domain Bacteria; phylum Patescibacteriota; class Patescibacteriia; order CAIXNZ01; family CAIXNZ01; genus DSBA01. Next base: position 24,358 of record DSBA01000095.1, read on the forward strand.
CCAAAATTTTTTAGAAAAAGAAAAAAGCACCGCGTTGCGGGGCTTTTTACATCTTTTAGTGATTATGATTAATTTCTGGATTCTTTTTATCTCTTTCCACGCAGGTTGTTTTTAATAAAGCAAGGACTTTTTGGTTGCCGATCATGTTTCTGACATAATCGCGGTATTGAGGTGAGTCTAATTGTTGGATTATTTCCGGGTTTTGTTGGTACATATTTTTCATTTTTTCCAGTTCCTTGTCAATTTCAGCTTCTTTAATTTCGATTTTTTCAGCAAAGAAAATTTGCCTCATTAATAAAGCCCCTTTGACTCTTTTTATGGCTTGAGGCACAAAATCAAGTTTTAACTGGTCAGGAGTTTTATTTAAATGTTTTAAATAATCCTCAAATTTCAACCCTTGCATGGCTATATTTGATTCCAGTTCCTGGATCATTTTTTTTGTTTCAGCGTCAATTAAAATATCAGGAATTTCACTAAACTCTGACCGCTCAATTATTTTTTCCAAAAGTTCCCGCTCTATCTTTTCTTCTTCTTTATGATGTTCTTCATGCTCTAAATTGTGCTTGATTTGTTCTTTTAATTTAGTTAATGATTCCTGCCCTAGCTCTTTGGCAAATTCATCATTAATTTCTGGGATTTCTCTTTTATAAACCCCTAGAATTTTAACTTTAAATTTCGCTGGCTTGCCAGCCAAGGATTTGTTATGGTAATCTTCGGGGAATTTTAATTCAAACTCTTTTTCCTCATTGGCTTTTAAGCTGATTAAATTTTCTTCAAAGCCAGGAATAAAGTGGCTGGAGCCGATAATCATTGGATATTTTTTTTGTGCGCCGCCTTCAATTGGCACATTGTCCCTAAAAACATCAAAATCAATTTCCACTTTATCTCCATTTTCAGCTGTTTTGTCAGCCAAAGCTTCTTTGGCCCTGGATTGCCTGACTTCTTCAATAACTTTGCTTATTTGCTCGTCAGTTATCTTGATTTCTTTTTCTTTAAGCTTTATTGATTTGTAATCTCCCAGCTTGACTTCAGGAATTAAATCAACAGTCGCTTTGTAGACAAAATCATTTTCCGGAGCCAGTTTTTCAAAGTCAACCTTGGGCGAGCCTAAGGGTTCAATCTTTTCCTTGGTAGCGATTTCAATGTATGATTTTTCTACAGCCAAACCCGCGGCTTCTTCTAAAATTGTCATTTCTCCAATTTTTTGTTTAAGAATTTCATAAGGCACTTTTCCCGGACGAAAGCCTTCTATTTTTGTTTGTTGGGACAGCTTTTCAACAGCCTTGACTAAAAAAGGCTTTAATTCACTATTGGGAATAGTGACTGTGAATTCAATTTGGTTTTTGGGAAGTTTTTTTGTTTGATGGGTATATTTCATAAGGTTATATTAGGTTGTATGAGGTTGCTAAATAAGATTAGCTCTTAATTTACTTAGCCACATTAACCACCTTTTTAAATTTAAAATTAGAGCGAAAAGTGCTTGAAGTGCGGTAGCGGATTTGTTTTTTATTGGTTTTGCGTGAGTAGTTTTTCATGCTAACCTAAAAATTTCTAAATATGCAATTAAAAACAATACATGTAGTATTGCTTAAATTTACAGTTTAGTCAACCCAATTGATTTTTTAAGCGGAAAACTGGTAAAATTAATATATGAAACAAAATCTAAGCCAAAAAATCATAGACGCCAATATAGAGCTACACAAAAAATCAGCCAAGCATTATGACAAAATTCACCCGGAAATTTTTAATAAAAAGGAGCAAGGCTTGATTAATCATGTTTTGGCTCAGGTTTTAGCTAAGATTAAATTGGAAAAAATTAAAGTTTTAGATTTGGGCGCTGGTACAGGCAATATTGCTTTAAAATTGCTAAACAACCCAAGAATCGAATCAATTATCGCTGTTGATTTGTCAAAAGAAATGCTGGATGAATTAGAAAAAAAGGCAGCTGTAAATTCCAAGTTGAAAATAGCCAATAAGCCAGCAGATGAATTTTTGGCAGACAATGAGGATAATTATGATCTGATAACAATCAGCTCGGTTTTGCACCATTTGCCTGATTATTTTGGGACAATTGAACTGATTTTAAAAAAATTAGCGCCAGGCGGGGTCTTGGTTATTTTTCATGAGCCCACAGGTGAAAAATCCAGTTTATTAAGTATTTGTGAATGGTTTGATAGCCGTTTATTTGTTAATTTATTTTTGCCAAAAGATTTGAAAAATATTGTTAAAAGTTTGGATACTATCTTGGCAGATTATCATGTTTATCATGAGTTTGATCTGTCTGGTTTAAAAAAATTTTTCAAAGCCAAGAATAATTTAGAAATTATTTTTTTCCAAAAACATAATACTTTTGCTTTGCGGTCCCTGCGCCTGATCGGCAAATATCTGCCTAAAAAGAATAATTTTATTTTGGCAGCGCAGAAGAAATAAAAAAAAGCCGCCCCCTGTCATTCCGAATGAAATGAGGAATCTCTCTGTTAAACTTTTTATTGAGATTCTTCGCATTGCTCTGAATGACAGACAGGGGGTGGCTTTTTTGTAAAAACAAAGTAATTATTCAATAACTTTATTCAAATTTTCATCGTTAAAAATAGCTGTAGTTATATTTTTGCTGGTGGCTGTTAAAAAAGCGCCTGTTATTTCATCTGTGGCCGTGGCAGTAATGTTTGTTAAAAGCGCGGGGTTTGTTCCTGCTTGGCTGGCTGTCGGCGTGATAGCCAGTTGGATTCTGGCTTCTGGCGCAGGATTGAACATCCCGGCAAAAGATGAAATATTATTGATTGACCAAGTCAGGGTTCTCGAATTTTGATCAAAAATTATTTGATTGCCATCGGTCACATTATAAATATCAGTAAATTCTATGCCTTGAGGCACCTGGGCAGTTATTTTCAGGTCTTTTATGGGATGATGGGCGTTTGTTAATCTGATAATTGCCCAATATGCGGTATATTCGCCTACTATCGGCGGAATAGACCCGACGCCGATTTGATCTCCCTGCGGAGTAAAAAATAAACCAATGGTGTTTAAATATAAACGAGAACTGATCAAAGTTGATGTTGCCGGACTCTCTACGATTAGGCGAGATTTTTCAAGAGGATCATCATAACTGGCAAAGCCTATAACTTCAATTTTTTGCCCGCCTTCTGCTCCCCGCTGGTAATCAATAGATGTTTTAATCGGGACTTTTATCTCAACAGAGCCTTCCTGCCCTGGCTCTATTTTTGCCAGCCAAGGAAAATTATTTTGGTTAAGGCGGTAAGTTTTTTGGCTGGCGTAATCGCCGCTTAAATTCAAGCCCAATTCAACATTTGAAACAGCGTAATTTTCCTCGTTTTGGTAAAATAAAGTATAAGCCGCTTCTCCGCCAGGAGTAACAGAGTGGCTTTTGTCTAAATTTATTAAATTAATTTTAAATTTTGAGAAATCAATAAAAGCCGAGCCTGATGTTTGGGCCAAAAGATATTCTTGCCCTTCAAAAACATCATATATTTTCGCGCTAAAATTCGCATTTTGCGGCTGGTTTATATAAATTTTGCCCTGGAAACTGCAATCTGACGCCTGTTCTGTCAAAAGGTTTCCAAAGAGCCATAAATTATCGCCCTCTGTTTTTGCCAAGCTGGATTTTTCAAAGCTGAAATTTTCCGGCCAGTCCGTTTTTATTTTTAATTTGGAAAAATCCAGACTAGAATTATTTTTTAAATTAATTTTTAAGTCAAAAGGACTGGTAGCAATTATTCTTTCCGGCAAAACAATTTCAGCTGCCAGGGCAGAGGAAGTTAATTGAAAATTTTGGCTGAAAAATTCCTGTCTTTCCTGCCCGAATTTATTTTTATAATTAATAACAGCCAAAAATTCATGAGAGTCATTAAGATTGCCAAGCAACAGACCTTTAATTTTAAATTGTCCATGGGCTTTGGGAGCTAATCCTCCAATTTTTAGAGTGTTGGTTTTAAGATCAAAGCCAGCATCTTCATAGATAGTATTTTTTAAAGCTTCTGGTTTTTTAAGCACCAAGCTTACATCAGCCAGAGTGTCTGAAGTTGTATTTTCATAGTCAATTACAAAAGTTGTTTCTTGGCCATTAACCAGATTTTCCGGGCTGGAGACAATTTTAAAATCAACTAGATTAACAAGCTTAGTCCGGCTAAAAAGCCAAAGATTCAAAATCACCCCGATTAAAATAATGATAATGACTGCCAAAACAATATCAATTAGCAAGTGGATTTTGTTTTCTCTGTAATGTTTTTCATAGCGTTTTTTCAGGGGTTGGGCAAAGATATTTAAAGTTAGGCTGCCGATCCGGTCAATTCTAATATTGCTGGCTTTGGTCAGGCCAGTTTTTTTATCTTCAGCTTTTAGTTCAATAGGCTTTGATTCAACAAAAGTAACTTCTTTTTCTTCTTTTTTATTTTGTTCTTTATCCATAATTATATTTTAGCAGAAAATTAGTGATTAAGTAATTAGTCATTGGAAAATAGTGATCGCTTGTTTTACTTATTAATCACGGTGGTAAACGTATCAGGCGAGGCAGCTAAAATTTCTGCTATGCCGTCATTATCTAAATCAGCCAAGACAACCCTGACTCCTGTTCTTGATTCTTGGCCAAAAGCCCAAAATCCAGGACTTAATGGTTCGAATTTGCTGTTGAAATAACGGACATGGGACGAACCGCCGTAGCCGGCGCCAGTCACAATCTTATCAATGCCATTACCGTCAATATCGCCGCAAGCCACATTTACTCCGCCGCGAAAATTTGCATTATAGGCAAAAAAACCGCCTGAAAGCACTTTGCCGTTGATGTCAAAAATTCTAACCTGGGGCCCGCCCATATAGCCAGCGCCAGTTACTATTTCTTTTTTGCCATTGCCATTAGTATCGCAAAAGGCTACATTGACTCCGCCTTTGTAATCCGGGTGGTAAGCATTAAATCCAGAATTTAATTCTTTGCCTTGATGGTTGAAAACTTTTACAATTGGGCCATGACCTCGCATTGTTCCTGTCACAATTTCAAAAAACCCGTCATTTTCAAAGTCATTAATGGCCAAGGTTATGCCAAAGTTGTAATTTGGCCCGTAAGGATAAAAAGAATTAATCACGTTTTTATTTTGGTCATAAATAATAACCTTGCTTTTGTCAGCCTCTATTATTTCGATTTGGCCGTTATTATTGATATCTGCCTTGGCTAAAACATTTCCTCCTTTAAATTGTTTTTCATAGACAAAAAAGCCATTTCTGATAGAATCTCCGTATTTATTAAAAACGCGGACAAAAGAGCCATTAAAATAAGGACTATTTTTTATGTCTTCAATTCTGCGCAGCAAAATAATGCCATCATAAGGCTTTAAAGTAACAGATCTGACAATTGCTCCGCTATTAACAGATTGGTCTTGAGAACCTTTAATTTTTTCAAATTCTTCAGTAAAGCTTATTTTTTGTTCCGAGTTAGTAGAATTAACCAGAATTAAGGCGTTTTGAAAGTCTCTTTGCCAGACACCGGGTCTGATTTCTTGGGATTCTGGACCTAATAAATTTTTAATATCAGAAAGAGGGCGGCCTAAGTAAAAATTATACTCATCATACCACCATAATTCAGAGTGAGAATGATCGCCGGAATCAAAACTATAATAGCCGTCTCCCAGTAAAGTGGAGGTTAAGCCAAATCTGAAAGTCCGGTAATCGTCTTTTTTGCCAAAAACAGAAGTGCTAGTATTAATAATAAAATATTGGGGCTGACGGCCAAAATCAGCGTTTAAATAATTTTTTATGCCGCCGGCCCAAACTCCGCCGTCAGGCAATGGGAATGTTTCATGCAGGCGGCCATTTGTATTATTGTTATAAAAATTATTTTTGGTATTAACAATAATTAATTTATGAGGAGCTAATTTTTGGATAGTATTTAAAATTTGATTAATGCCAGCTTGCCACTGCTGATCAACATAATTTTGAGAGTCTGCCCTGCCATTGCCATTTATATCAATTGTTTTATTTAGCCAGTTTAAATTATCCCAGGCATTGTCAAAAAAAACACCATCCCAGTCATTTGTTTTTAAAAAATTATTATAGACAAGCCCAGGCAGATAATCAGCCCAATTCTGCCCATTAGTTTTTGGCGCTGAAGGCGCAGGGTTAATTAGCCAGGTTTTTGGCCAGGAGCTTATATTTTGCCCTGAAGAATCTCTTAACCACCAATTGTTTTCTTGTACTTTATTGTAAATTTGCTGGTAAAAGGGGCTGGCATTGACTATTTCAGGATCAATATTTATTTCTTGAAGCAAAACATACACAAAAATTTTTATCTGAGGATTTTTTTGCCTTAATTTTGTGATGACTTGAGGATTTCTTTCTAATGCCTGTGGGCTTAGAATAACTATGTCCCAGCGGGCTAATTCGTTTATGTCAGTATCAGAAATATCCCATTTAAGAAAATAATTGGCTAATTTAGGGTAATTATCTGGTTGGGCTTTTGTATTTTGGGGAATGCTTAAAAAACTTGTTAATAAAAAGATAACAAGGATTATACAAAATAAATTTTTACATTTTGCAGTTTTCATATTCAATAATAGTAGATACGGGGGTATTATTAGAATATAGCATAAAATTAATAGATTGTCAAGGTTTTTTGGCTAATTTTAAAATAAAAGCTGTATAGTTAACAGTCAAGGGTAACACTTTTAATAAATTTTTCATGTGGAGTTAATCCATTAATGGATAAATGAATCCTTTCATAGTTATAGAAATTTAACCA
>DSBA01000036.1 GCA_011046145.1 Candidatus Uhrbacteria bacterium
AATTTAATAGTTAACATGTGTTACCCTTAAGTATACTATCTGTAACCCCTTGGTGTTAACTATACAATATATTTACAAATTTTTATTTTTGTTATAAAATAAATAATGTTTTTAAAGCGTTCTTTTTATCAATTTGATTTATAATGGAGGTGATTGTTATGAATGGAAAGGAATTTATTGAGCAAGATATCGCGGATTTGAATTTAAGTCTTTTTCAGCTAAACAATGAGGAGAAAGTATTTGCTGAAATGGGCTTAACAATAATAAAGCTCCAGGAATTCAGTCATTTTGGCTGGCCAATGTGCATGGCTATTATTGGAGAAAGCCATTTTTTTTGGATAAAAGGCTTGTTTATGGAGCTTTTAGCTTGTACGGATTTGGCTGGCAAAGGCCATTCAGGAACATTGCTAATTAAAAAAATCAAGGGCAAAAATTTGGATGGATTTAATTATGCGCTGGCTTGTAACCGCCTCAAATATTCAGTTGAGGTAAATTTTAAAATTTATTCGCCGGAAGATGCGAATTCGCCCTTGCCTAAGAAGAAAGGGAAAGAATTGTTTTTTTTGAAAGAAAACTTTCCTTTTCCTTGGGAAAATGGCTATTTGCCATGCAAGACAGAAGTTAGGCTTTTAGAAATAAATGATCATTTATCTCTTGATACCAGCCATGCTTACCCGCCAAGGCATATTGTTTTGACTCGGTCAACTTTTATTTTTGGCTGAGTCGGCATAAAAAAGGAAGCAATAAAAGCTTCCTTTTTATTTTTTTATTATTTTGTTATAATTAATTTAAGATGAATAAATCTAAATTAAATCAATTTATTATCTATTTGCTCGAGAATAATTTTGTTATTGCTCCCCAATATGACAGCGAAGGTTTTTTGCATTTGAATAAATTAGAAAACCCGAAGGATTTTGCTTTAGTTTCAAAATTACCTTTGGATTCATGGAAATGGCATATGTTGCCGCCTGATCAGAAAATGTTTGAATATAAAGGCAATAAAATGCAAGAAGTTTTGCCTCAAATAAAGAGCCAAGTTTTTTTAGGAGTTTCAATTCTGGATTTGCAGGCTTTAACCTTGCTTAACCAGGTTTTTGAAAAAGATCCTTATTACCAAAAGATTAAAAAGAAAACAATTATTATTGGCACTTCGTCTGTGCCCGAAGAAAATTTTTACCAATTTTTTGAAAAATTTGAAGAGCATAAATTAGAGCATTTGCAGTTTGATGTTTTTTTGGCTGTACAAAAAACAGGCTATAAGATTTTTACTGGTTCGGAGGATGGACAAAGATTATTGGATAAATTCGGTCACAAAGATTATCAGCATATTGAATACGCCGGGCCGATTCGCGAAGAAGGCTTAGATGCGCAGATGGTGGCTATTAAAGATGCTATGCAAAATAACCATCAACAGAAAATTTGGGATGATTTAGGCGCACGCTGTATTCAATGCGGCAAATGCACGATTGCCTGTCCTGTTTGCTTTTGTTTTCGTATTTATGACCAGTCAGATTTGGTTAAAGGTACAGGGCGCCGCAGCCGTTGCTGGGATTCTTGTTTTTATAATGAATTTACCCAAGTTGCTGGTCCGGCTCCAAAAGAACCAAAACATCGGTTTATCAATACAGCGGCGGAAAGAATTTATTTTTGGTATGAACATCATTTTGTTCGCACGCCGCAAAGTTTTTCCATTCCAGGCTGTGTGGGTTGCGGCCGGTGTACGCAGGTTTGTCCTGCTAATATTGATATAAAGCAAACAATTCAAGATATTTTGAAAAATAAAAAGACCAAAAATGCGCAATGATTATCAAACCTACAATTGTAAAATCCTGAAAGTAGAAAAAGAAACTGCTGATTCTTCAACCTTTACTTTGAGTTTGCCTTATAAAGGTTTTAATTTTGTTTGCGGTCAGTATGTTATGGTTTCTTTGCCTGGATTTGGCGAGGCGGCTATTTCCATATCATCTGACATGAATGATAGAAAAGCATTTCAGCTAACAGTCAGGGAAGTCGGAGTATTGACTTCAGCTATGCATAATCTGAAAAAAGGTGGTATTTTGGGTGTCCGCGGGCCTTATGGCCGTTCATTCCCGGTTAGCCAGGCTAAAGGTAGAAATATTTTAATAGTTGTAGGCGGCTGCGGTATTCCGCCGATTCGGCCGGTGATTTTAGATGCGGTTAAAAATCCGCAAAAATATAAAAAAGTTTATATATTTTATGGTTCTAAAAATGAAGACACACTATTTTTTAAGCGGGAATATTCGCGTTGGCGGAAAGTTTGCGATTTAAATATCGCTTTAGAAAAGCCTAAAACTAAAAAATTCAATAAGGGAATGGTGACAGCATTGTTTGATTTAAAAAATATACCGAGTGACGCCATTGCTTATATTTGCGGTCCGCCGATTATGTATAAGTTTGTGATTGAAAAAATACTTAAGCAAGGTTTTGATCCGAATAAGATTTTTATGTCATTGGAACGCCATATGGATTGCGGGCTCGGAGTCTGCCAGCATTGCGCAGTCGGGCCGTATTATGTCTGCAAAGACGGACCGGTTTTTTCTTATGAAGAATTGAAAAATTTTAAAACTTGGCTAAGTCCGATTTAGAGATTATCTGCGCGCTCAAAAATAAAAAGGCAGATTGCTCTGCCTTTAAGCCCCGGGGTTGTTTGATAAGCGTAATACGATTTGCACCTTAAATCCTTTACTGACAAAGAAGCGCGCTTGTTCATGGCTCAATTCTGCTTTGACTCCTTGTTCGTCGGTTTCAACTATCTGCCCCATATCTCCGCAATGAGAAGCTACTATTTGTTGCGTTTTTTCGGGACTTAGCTCCCTGCTGCTTATTCGATAGATTCTACCCATTTCAATTGCCTCCTTTTTGTTTTTTGAATATGTATTTAATTATTTTAACGATAATTAATTGAATTTGTTACATTTTATAAGATAATTATGTGTTTGTCTATTCCTTATCAAATTAAAGAAATTAAAGGGGATAAAGCAATTGTTAGCCTTGCTAGCGGGAAAAAGAGAAAAATTAATTTAAATTTATTAACTGGCGTTAAAATCGGTGACTGGATATTGTCTTTAAATAATTTTGCCACCCAAAAAATTACAGATACTGAGGCTCAAGAGATTATTAAATTATATAACCATGAATAAAACAAAAAAAGGATTATATTTAGTTTTAGTCACAGCTTTAATTTCAGGCGTAGCTGTTTTTTTAAGTAAATTTGCAGTTCAGTCAATTGGTAATTCGCATGTTTTTACTACTGGTAAAAATTTGTTGGTTGGTTTAATTCTAACTGCTTTGATTTTAACCCCGTTTATTTTGCCTCGTCTGAAAAAAATAAAGTTTAATGATTGGCTTAAATTAATTCTCATCGGTATTATTGGCGGGTCAGTGCCGTTTTTATTGTTTTTTAAAGCTGTTAGCTTGGCTTCCAGTTCAGTAAGCACAGCTTTTATCCACAAAACCTTGTTTGTTTGGGTAAGCTTATTAGCTGTTTGGTTTTTGAAAGAAAAAATCGGCAAATTGCAGTATTTAGCCTTGGCTTTATTGTTTTTGGGAAATTTTGCCTTGTTAGGTTTTAAATTTATAACTTTTGGCTATGCGGAAGGCTTGGCTTTAATTGCAACTTTAATGTGGTCTGTTGAATTTATAATTGCCAAAAGAGTCCTGCAAAATGTTGAATCTGAAATAGTCGCCTGGGCCAGAATGTTTTTCGGCTCAATAATTTTATTGGGATACATTGGGTATTTGGGGTTATTAGGTGATTTGGTGATTTTAAATGTCAATCAATGGCTATGGATTTTGTTAACTTCTGGTTTATTGCTTGGTTATGTTTTGACCTGGTATAAGGCTTTAAAATATTTGCCAGCAGTTACTGTTACTTCAGTCTTGGTCCTGGCATCGCCTTTGACCACTTTATTAAATGGTATTTTTGTAACCCATAAATATGATTGGGGGCAAATAATTGGTTCTGTTTTAATTGTATTTGCTGGGGGATTGATTATTTATTCTTTTAAACAAGTTAAAAATGTCACCAGTTCAGTTCGACAATTCAATTAAGGGTTTGTTCCAATGCGGCAAATATGCTTTTATGCCCAATTTTTATGCTTATTGCGGACCGGATAAAAATAAGCAGCTTTTTGAATATGTATCAGTAAAATATTATGAGCCTAACTTGAAGCAGATTTTGTCAGAATTTGAAGTCATGCAGCCTTATTTAAAATTAATCGCCAGAACAAGTAAAATTAAGGATGAATTTAGTCCGGAAGTTGTTGAGGCTTATTGGCTGGGTAATGATTTAACTGAAAGTGTTGACATTAAAAATTTATACCGCCATTTTACTGAAGATAAGAATTTAAAATTAAAAATAAAAAAATCTACAATTGAGAAAGTTTTGGGCTTTAATCCGCAAAATAGCAAGCCCCATCATAATTTTCATGTCATGAATATTTGGTTGCGGGCGGGTAAATTGAATATTAAACATACCTTAAAATCAATTGACGAATGCCGAATATCCTGGGGAAAAATTAAAAAGATAAAAAAGAATTCAATTATTGTTGAATATAAGCCGTTAATAATTGAAGCTGATAAATTGAAATTAGGTGGAATTATTGACAGGGAAGTCTTAACCCAGTTTGATGATAAGGGCTTTGTGAAAAATTTGAATATTGGTGATATTGTGACAATTCACTGGGGCTGGGTTTGCGAAAAAATTAATCAGCAGCAATTAGCTAATTTGAAAAAATATACCTTAGAAAGTTTAGATATTTTTAATCATCAGGTAATTGAATTTTTGTATGTCTGAAAATTTTACTTCAGGGGAAAAATTAGAAAGAGATATTGAAACAGCTCAAGTAATGGCTTCATCGATTAATCAGTTTGTTGATCAGGGGATTATTAGTGCCAAGGAAGCAAGTAATCTTGATCCAGCTAAAATTGACGAATTTATGTGTCGGTCGGTTGATGATATTATTAATATGCCGGATAAAATACCTGAAGAAAGTAAAGGTAAATTACGGACAATGCTTGGTTTGCATTTAACTGAATTTGATAAGCCAATTGATCAAGTTGAACGGAAAGTAGAAATTAAGGAAACTGTATCAGAAATGCGAGATTATTTAGCTGAATTTCAAGAGCATTTCCCATTTATTAAAGGTATGATTTTATGCGGCAGCAAAATGGTTCCTGATAAAATGCCCAGGCTAGATAGTGATGTAGATGTGGTAATGGTTTTAGACGAAGGTCACGATACAAGTTATAAGGTTCCAGGAGGCCAGGAACTTGTTCAGTCTATGGTTAAGTTTGCTGATAAACATAGAACCAAATCAGGAGCAGAAGTCAGTTTGGATGCTTATTATACGATGAGCGCCTTAAAAAAAGAATTAGAATCACAAACAGCTCAGCCTGGTAAAGGTAAATTAATTTGGGGATTTAATCCTAAGGCAATTCAGTATATTGGCGACGATTTGAAATTCGGGGGGAGACGTTAGACGAAAAGGAAGTTAATCGATTTTTAAGTCTAAATTTAAATTCTCCGCAAACAAAAGAATTAAAACAAAAAATGATTACCCAAGCTAAGAAAAAAATTTTGCAGGAAACTAATGAATCGCCGGAAAGCCGTTTAGAAAGAAAAAGATTTGAATCTTTTAAAGACAATTATCTGGAAATGTTAAAAGATCCAGATATCCCTAATATATATAAGGTATTTTTAAGGCAAAAAGATATCATCATGTTATTGGGTAAATTAAAGCCCATGACCGAATTTCAAGTACAGGAGGAAAATATTGCAGAGTTTACAAAAAAAGGCTATTGGGCTGAAGATTCATTGAAAGGATTTTTAGAACTATTGAAGAACAAGTTTGGCGTGGATAATTTTGAAGAATATCGCGATGGTAATAATGCTTTATATAGAATATACGATCAGGAGCAAATAAAAGAGCAGATTAAAAAATTTCCTAAATTAGTGGCCTGGGATGATTCAATGCAATTAAATCAGTGGATTGATGCAAATTTGGATCAGGGTGTGCCCATTGATTATGTTAAAGGCGCTTTGTATGGGTTCCCTAAGTCATCAATTGATTTTTATTTAGAGAAAGGCGGGTTTATGGATATTGAGATGCAGGGTATTGGCACATATGGCGAAGATTATGGCGTGCCCAAAGGGGAATTATCTCCTGATGTTATTTTCAGGGAAGAGGCTAAAAATAAATTTTTCAAACAATTTGAATCTGATCAAGATATTCAAGTTGAATTACAGAAAACAAATAATCTTAAGGAAGAACTTCTGAATATTATTAAAGAAATAAGAAGAAAAAGAGATGAACAGGATGAGCGTTTAAAAAAATAAATTTTACATTATGCCTAAAAAAAATGATTCCAACGGTTGGAAAAAAACATCCATTGCCATTTTCGGCCTTACTTCCTGCGAAGGCTGCCAGTTTGCAATTTTAGACTTGCATGAGAAATTTTTTGAATTAACCAAATATATTGATATTGATGAATTTCGTTTAATTGAAGATGAAAAAGAAAGATCACATTATGATATCTCGTTTGTTGAAGGTAATCCGGTAACAATGGAGAATCTACATATTTTAAAGCGTATACGTAAAATTTCAGATATTGTAGTTGTTTTAGGCGGCTGCGCTGATATCGGCGGGGTTTGGGAAATAAAAAATTATCATGATTATAAAAAAATCGGCTGTTATGTTTATGATAAATGCAAGACGATTGAAAATAGGGAAGTGGTTGAAGTGCCTAAAGCCATAAAAGTTGACTATATTATTCCGGGTTGTCCCATTAATGCTCAAAATTTTCTTGATTTGGTTTTTAGTTTATTAAATGGCACGCCCTGGACCTTATTTGACAATCCGGTCTGTTATGAATGCCAGATTAATAAAAATCCTTGTTTATTACAGCAGGGCAAGATTTGTTTGGGACCGATAGCTTTAGGCGGCTGTAATGCAGTCTGTTTAAACTCACGCCAGGAATGCTGGGCCTGCCGAGGCATTTTGAGCCAGCCGGCTGAAAAAATAGTTAATTTGATAAAGATTTTAAAAAGCCATGGCTGGAATAAGGCTGATATCCTGGAGAAAATGGAATTTTTCGGGGCGAGGGACAGGATTGAAGCTGCCTTGAAAGAAGCTGAAAAGAAAAAATAAGCGCCAATTTTTTTGTTGATAAATTTTAGAAAAAATTTTTATAATGTTCATGAATTTGAAATCAGGTTTGAAAATTTTTTTAATCATATTTTTATTTTTATTAATTCTTTTTAGCATTTATATTTATTTGAATTTAGAAAAAATGGGAAAAGTTGATCAGCAAATTAGCGGCGAAACAAAGATTTTTTTACCCAAAGAATTTATTAAAGGCGAACTTTCAGTTTTTGATTCTATAAAAACGCGACGGTCTGTCAGGGATTATGCAAAAGAGCCTCTTAGCTTAAGGGAGCTTTCCACTTTGTTATTTGCCACCCAAGGCATTACTTCAGGCTATAAAAGAGCGGCGCCGAGCGCAGGAGCTTTGTATCCGATAGAAACTTATTTGGCTGTTAATAATGTGGAAGGGCTTGCAAAAGGGCTTTATCATTATTTGTCGCAGGAGCACTCATTGGTTATTGTCAAACCGGGCGATTTTTCTCGAGAAATAAGGAAATATTGCCTGGACCAGGATCCGCTGGAAAACGCGGCTGTTAATTTTATTTGGTCAGCGGTTTTTGAAAGGACAACTAAAAAATACGAGGAACGGGGCTTGCGCTATATTTTTATGGAAGCCGGCCATATTTCCCAAAATTTATATTTGCAGGCTAATTCAATGGGGCTGGGGGTGGTTGCTATTGGCGCGTTTGATGATGAGAAAATCAATCAATTGCTGGATATTGATTCTGAAAAAGAGAGTGTAATTTATATCAACTCGGTTGGTAGAAAGTAATATTTATTTTTGAAATTTATTGAATTTTAGTAGTTTTTAAAAAAGAAAAAAGCCGAGGTTGTTAGTCTCGGCTTTTGCGCGCGGGGGGCGACGCAGTTAGGCCATTTTTATTTTTCGATCGTGGTCCCAGCCACAAGGGCAGATACCGCCTTCATCAATATAACCACCGCATTTGGCGCAGCGATTGCCATTGAAAGTTCCGGGCATTGCTTGAGGCAATGGCTTGGGTTTTGCAGACTGTCCGTCTTTGAATTCTTGAAGCGCCTGGATAAGCTTGTTGATTTGTTCGAGGTTACGATTCTCTTTTTGAATCAGCTCAATGGCTGATCCGCACAAGGAAATCACTCTTGCCCCCTGGTCGGTGTTAGCAACCATTTTTTTCTCCTTTTTTTGAGGTTGATGTTGACCCGGTTTTAGCGGGCTAAAAAGAACTTTATTATAGTATATTATATTTTTTAAAATTTGTCAATTTTTTTATCTTTGGAATTTTTTTGTTATAATGAAAACAGATTTTGGATCACAGAGTTCTGATTGCCGTAATCTGCAATTTTAAAGCATTAATCAGAAAAAACATGACGCAATTTTTAACTTTTGACTTTAATACTGCTTACGCTGAAATTAAAGAGAGAGCAGAAGGTCAGGCCATAATTAATAAGGAAGCTTGGAGCATGATAGTTGAAGAGTATGTTAATGAAAAAATTGATTTGGGAGAATTGGATCCTGACCAAAATACAGAATTAATGGAATCCCAATTAAATGCTATGTGGCCGGAATATGAGAAAAATTTAAAGATTAAATGAGAAATCGTTTGTTTGAATTTTTCTATAATTGTATTAATTTTGCGGTATTAAAAAGATCATATTTAAAAAATTTGTTAAAAAATAAACATGTCTAAAATTAAAACAATAAAAATCAATCATATTGCCAAAATGGAAGGCCATACAGGTTTTGTGGCCCATATTTTAGACGGCAATGTCATAAAAGCGAAAATGGAAACTAAAGAAGGAGCTCGTTTGATTGAGGGCGTGCTTTTGGGACGGGATTATTACGAGGCGCCGATAATTACAGGACGCATTTGCGGCATTTGCCCGATTGTCCATTTTTTATCTTCAGCCCAGGCTATTGAACAGGCTTTCAGGATTAAAGTCAGTGATCAGACAGTCCAATTGCGCAAGGTCATGGAATTATTGCAGATTATTCATTCTCATGCCTTGCACGTTTATTTTTTATCTTTGCCTGATTTTTTTGACATAGAAAATGATTTGAATTTTATTAAAAAATATCCCAAAGAAACAAAAGCCATATTAAGAGTGCGCCAGTTTGCTATTGACATGGTTAAATTGATCGGCGGCAGAACTGTTCATCCTCTAACTATGGTAGTAGGTGGATTTAAAAAATTGCCTGATATGGGAAAGATTAATAAGATGTTGGTTAGTTACGCGGAAATTTTGGAAGACGCTTTGCTAGTAGGGGAATTTACTAGAAAAATCAAATACCCAAAATTCAGCAGAAAGACAGAGTTTGTTTCTCTTTATAATTTCAAGGAATACGAAGTGCTTTGCGGAGATATTATAAACAGTGAGGGGAAAAAGTATAAAGTAAAAGATTTTTATCATGTAATTGAGGAATTTCATCATCCGTTTGAAAAAGTCAAAAGGACAGCTTACCGTGATAAGCCGTATTTTTCAGGAGCATTAGCCAGAGTGAATAATAATTTTGATTTTTTAAATCCTTATGCCAAAAAATTATGGCAAGGTTCAGGTTTTCCAATTCCGAGTTATAATACATTCCATAATGTTTTTGCCCAAGCGGTTGAAATTGTGCATTGCTTGGAAGAAATAAATAAAATTTTTAAGCAATTGGGTAAAATTGACCAAAAAAATACTCAAGTTAAAGTTTTGCCAAAAGCTGGAGAAGGCTGGGGAGCGGTTGAAGCGCCGCGGGGAATTTTGCTCGATTATTATAAGCTTGATAAAAAAGGCAAAATTTTAGAGGCTAATATTATTACTCCTACAGCCCAGTTTTTAGCTAATTTAGAAGCTGATTTAAAAGTTTATCTGCCTGATATTTATAAATTGCCTATTGCCCAAAGAAGGAGAAAAATAAGGACATTGGTCAGGGCTTATGATCCGTGTATTAGTTGTGCAACGCATTAGGTTATATTAGGTTTTATGATGTTTTATGATGTTGTATGATGTTAGATGAGGTTGCTTTGAATTTCAAGAGCAACCTTATACAGCCCAATATAACTGCATACAACTTCATATAACTTTTTATTCCAAGCGCATGTTTAGATTTTTTTTAAAACAAAAAATTGAAGATCCGCAAAATATTGTCATTGCCGACAAGGAAATTATCCATAAACTAACTAAAGTATTGCGCAAAAAAGTTGGCGATACTTTTTTTATTTTTGACAGCCAAGCCGAGGAATATGAAGTTGAAATAATTGAAATAAATAGCAAGCAAGTCGCTTGTAAAAGCTTGAGCCGTAGTTTTGTGGATAGGGAATTAAGCGTGGCAATAAATTTATACCAGGCTTTGCTTAAAAAAGATAAATTTGAATTGGTTTTGCAAAAAGCAGCTGAAATTGGAGTCAAGACCATTAATCCGCTTTTAACTGAATTTTGCGTTGCGGAAAAATTAAGTGAGAATAAAATTAGCCGCTGTCATAAAATTATAGAAGAGGCCACGTTGCAAAGTGGCGGCAAGATTCCGCCTGATTTTATTGTTTTGTCAGATTTCAAGGAAGCAATACAGTCTTTGCCGGCCCAGGATTTAAGTTTAATTGCTTATGAAAATGAAGATAAAAATTCGCTTAAAGAGATAATTGATAAGACTCAAGCCAGAACAATTAACATATTCATTGGTCCAGAAGGAGGTTTTTCCAGCGAGGAAATAAATTTGGCTTTAAGGAATTCAGTAGCGCCGGTCAGCCTGGGCAAAAGGATATTGCGCGCTGAAACAGCGGCGGTTGTAGCTTGCGGAATAATAGCTCAAAAAAATTAATTTATATTTTGATATGCACGATCTTCACGAAGCTGACAAAATTTTGAAACTTATTTTAAACCATGCTTTTCAAAACAATTTAAAGAAAGTCACTATGGCAGAAATTGAATTGGGAAGCGTGATAGAACATGGGGATGAAATCTCGGCGGAAAATTTGGAGTTTAATATTAAAATGCTGGCCAAAAACACACTGGCGGAAAATCTTAAAATTAAAATTAATAAAGTTAAAGGCGATTCTTGGGTTTTGAAGAAAATCCAAGGTAAGTAGATTTAGATTCTTAATTATTTATAATTTATGGTATAATATTAATATGAAGTTAAAAACCATTAAACAACTTAAGAATTTAAAAAACAAGACAGTTTTTGTGCGCGTTGATTACAACGTGATTTTAAAAAATAATAAAGTTTTGGAAACGGAAAGAATAGAAAGAAGCTTTTCAACTATAAATTATCTTTTAAAAAATAAAGCCAAAATTATTTTGGCTTCGCATCTTGGCCGGCCTGATGGCAAGCCCGTGAAAGAGTTTAGCTTACGCCCCATTGTTAAATATCTTAATAAGATTACTCAAAAGCGGGTTTATTTTGCGGATGATTGCCTTGGGGAAAAAGTCCAAAAACAAGCGTCTTCACTTAAGGCCGGGCAAATTTTGCTTTTGGAAAATTTGCGTTTTTATCCGGGTGAAGAAAAAAATGACGCAAAATTTGCCCGGGAATTGGCTTCTTTAGCCGATATTTATGTTAACGACGCTTTTGCTGTGAGCCATCGGGCTCATGCTTCTGTTAACGCTATTGCAAAAATTTTGCCTGCTTACGCTGGCATAAACCTGGCCGATGAAGTTATAAATTTAAGCAGGCTTATAAAAGGATTTAAAAAACCAGCTGTGGCTGTTATCGGCGGTGTGAAAATTTCTACTAAGATAAAAGTTATTGATAATTTTTTGAGAAAATACGATTATGTTTTAATTGGCGGCGCTTTGGCTAATAATTTTTATGCGGCGCAAAAAATAAATATCGGCCAGTCGGTTTATGAAAAAGATTTTTTGCCTTTGGCCGAGCGATTAATGAAAAAAGCGGGTAATAAATTAATACTGCCAATTGACGTGCGCGTCAGCAATAATTTAAAGGGCAGAGGCGCTGTTAAGGCGGTTAATATTATTGATCTTACTAAAGTGAAAAATAAAAAATTTTTCATAGTAGATATCGGACCAAAAACAGAATTAAATTTTGACGCTTATATGAAATTAGCTAAGACTTTGGTTTGGAACGGTCCTATGGGGGTTTTTGAAATAGATAAATACGCTCATGGCAGTGAGTTTGTGGCAAAAAATGCAGCTATTCTTTCTAAAGGCCCGGCTTTTGGCGTGGCTGGGGGTGGAGAGACAATAGCTGTCATTGAAAAGTTTAAAATGAAAAATTGGTTTGATTTTGTTTCAACTGCTGGCGGAGCCATGCTGGAATTTTTGGAAGGCAAAATTTTGCCCGGCCTTAAACCTTTAAAAAAATAATTTGATAATTTAAAGCCGCCTTTAGCGGCATTCCGCCACAGGCGGGACAATTTAATAATTTAATTAATTTAACAATTAAATTCAAATCTATGTGGCCAAAATTTAAAGAAAATAAAATCATTAAAATTTTGCTGGTTATTTTAGTGGCTGGCTTGATTGTCAGTTTAATTGCCAGCTTGATTTTATGGTCCCGCAATTTGTACAAACAAAATTATTATATTGGCAAAAGCCCTGATATACAAAGGACGATTAGTATTAGCGGAGAAGGCAAGGTGACTGCCATCCCTGATATTGCTATGGTTAATCTTGGTTTGGAAACAGAAAAAATTGATGTGACTGAAGCCCAAGATATTAATTCTCAGACAATGAACAGCTTAATTGAGAAATTAAAAACTTTGGGTATTGCTTCAGAAGATATTCAGACAACAAATTACAGCATTTACCCCAGATATGACTGGAAAGACGGAATGCAGGTCTTAAGAGGCTATATTGTCAACCAAAATGTTACGGTTAAGATCCGCCAGACTGATAAAATAGACCAAGTTTTAAGAATAGCCGGCGAATTAAAGTTAAACCAAATCGGCGGTTTGTCTTTTGGCATTGACCAACCAGAAGTTTACAGGCAAGAGGCTCGCGTTAAAGCATTAGAAAACGCCAAAGAAAAAGCTAATGAATTGGCAAGGGTAATGGGTGTTAAATTAGGCAAAGTGGTTTCTTTTAGCGAGAATGAAAATTATTTCCCGAAAGCCTTGCCTGTTTATGATTCCCGGGCAGAATTAGGTTTTGGCGCTGGAGGAACTCCAACAGTTGAGGTCGGCAGCCAAGAAATTGTGGTTATGGCGACTGTTTTATATGAATTGGATTAAAAAAGAACAATAATTTAATTAGTATTTTTCACTATTTATGATCAATTCTAAAAAAATCAAAAAGATTCAGGCCCGTGAAATTTTAGATTCGCGCGGCTATCCGACTATTGAAGTTAAAGTTTTTCTTAAAAGTGGCATTATGGCAAAAGCCAGCGTGCCTTCAGGCGCTTCAACTGGCAGCCACGAAGCTTGGGAGTTGCGCGATGGCAACAAAAAGCGCTATTTGGGAAAAGGAGTTTTAAAGGCAGTTAAAAACGTCAATCAAGATATTAATTATTTGCTTAAAGGCCTTGATGTTAATAAACAGCAGGATATTGATAAATTAATGGTTAAGCTGGATAACACGCCAAATAAATCTGATTTGGGCGCAAATGCCATCTTGGGCGTTTCTTTGGCTTGTGCCCGGGCAGGAGCCAAATCATTAGGCATGCCTTTTTATCGTTATTTAAGAAAAATTTATAATATTCATTATAATAATTTTAAAATGCCTTTGGCCACGATGAATATTTTAAACGGCGGCAAGCATGCTGATTGGGTATTGGATGTTCAGGAGTTTATGATTGTGCCCCGGGCGAAAAAAATGGCCAAAAGAGTGCAAATGGGCAGTGAAATATTCCATAATTTGGCTGAAATTTTAAAAAAGAAAAAATTAAGCGTTTCTGTCGGTGATGAAGGCGGCTATGCTGTCAGGCTAAGAAAAAATGAAGAGGCTTTTTTATTGATTTTGGCTGCTATTAAAAAAGCAGGCTATAAACCCTATAAAGACGTTAATTTGGCTATTGACGCTGCTGCCAGTGAATTTTATATTAAAAGCCAGAAAACCTACAAAATTAATAAGAAAAAATTAAAGGCTGATAAATTAATTAAGCTTTATCAAGATTGGCAGCGTAAATATAAGCTGATTTTAATTGAGGATGGCTTGGCAGAAGATGAATGGGACAAGTGGCAACTTTTGAATAAAAAACTATGTTCAAAATGCTTGATAGTCGGAGATGATCTTTTTGTCACTAATATTAAACGATTGCAAAAGGGGATTGATATGCAGGCAGCCAATGCGATTTTGATTAAGCTTAATCAGATCGGGACATTAACAGAAACAATTGCCGCCATTTATCTGGCTAAACAGCATAATTACAAGGTTATTATTTCTCATAGAAGCGGGGAGACCTGTGATACAACAATCGCTGATTTGGCGGTAGCTGTTAATGCTGATTATATTAAAACCGGTTCAATGTCAAGGAGCGAGAGAATTAACAAGTATAACAGGCTAATGGAAATTGAAGAGGAATTAAAATAAAATCTGGCAAAAATCCTCGTTTTAGGCAGCGGGGATTTTTAAATTTGTATTTGAAAAAAAATTAATTTTGAGCTAAAATGATTATATATGGAAAACCAAGAAATAAGAGCAAAATTTTTGCCGTTAGTTTTAATTATTCTGGATGGCTGGGGAATTGCTCCTGATTCTCCCTCAAATGCCATAAGCCAGGCTGATACGCCGATTACGGATTTTTTGTATCGTAAATTCCCCAATACACAATTAATTGCTCATGGCAAAAAAGTCGGGTTGCCAAATGGTCAAGAAGGCAATTCAGAAGCAGGGCACATGAATCTCGGAGCCGGCAGAATTGCGCTTCAGGACGCGGTTTATATTAATGAGACAATTAAAAACAGCACTTTTTTTAAAAATCCAGCTTTGCTGGAAGCTGTTAATCACGCTAAGAAAAATAAATCAAATATCCATGTCATGGGTTTGTTGTCTGACGGCCAAAGCGCCCATTCACAGCCAGAGCATTTGTATGCTTTACTGGAGTTTTTAAAGCAAAAGAAATTTCATCGCATTTATTTGCATCTTTTTACTGACGGTCGTGATTCTTCGCCTCATGCGGCTGCTCGTTTAGTCAGTAAATTGATAAATAATTTTAAAAATAATGAAATTATTTCCACTATCATGGGCAGGTTTTATGCCATGGATAGAATAAAAGACTGGCAAAAAACTGAATTGGCTTATAATGCCATGGTTTTGGGCGAAGGCATTGTTTCAGACAATCCTTATAAGGCGGTTAGCGAAGCTTATAATCGCGGAGAAACGGACGAATTTATCACGCCAATTGTAATTTCTAATCCTCAAAAAAAATCAAAATTTATTAATGATGATGATGCTGTCATCTTTTTTAATTTGCGTTCAGACCGCGCCAGGCAGCTGGCTAAGCCGTTTGTCCAAAAAGATTTTGAAAAAAGAAACGGAAGCAGCTTTAAAAGGAAAAAAACACTAGAAAATATTAAATTTATTGCTTTGACTGATTTTGGCCCGGATTTGGAAAATATTTTAACAGCTTATCCCAGTATTGTGCTGGAAAATACTTTGCCTTTTGTTTTAAGTGATTTGCGGCAGCTTTATGTTTCAGAAAGGGAAAAATATGCCCACGTAACATATTTTTTTAACGGCGGCCATGGCCAGCCTGTTAATGGCGAGGAGTGGCAGGTTATTCCGTCTATTGGTCAGGCAGATTATGAAAAAAATCCCCAGATGTCCAGTTATAAATTGACTAATATCATTTTAGGCAAATTAAGGAAAAAAGAGACTGATTTTATAACAGTTAATTTTCCTAATGCGGATATGCTTGGGCATACTGGTAATATAAAAGCAGCTATAAAAGCTGTTGAAATTATTGATAAGTCAGTTGGCAGAATTTATAACTTGGTAAAGAAACTTAAAGGGACTATGATTATCACCGCTGATCATGGTAACGCTGAAAAAATGCTTAATTTGGAAACAGGAGAATTTTTTACAGAACATACTACCAATTTAGTGCCTTTTATTATAGCCAATCAAAATTTCAACCATAAAAGCCTATATTTAAGGCAAGGAGGCATTTTGGGTGATGTTGGCCCGACTATTTTGCATTTGTTAGATATTGAAAAGCCGAAAGAAATGACAGGTAAAAGCCTGATTAAAAATAAAAAATTATAAGATATGGGAAAATTAAAAAACAAGCCTGTAGTTTTAATTATTTTAGACGGTTGGGGCGTAGCGCCTGATAATCCTGGCAATGCGGTTGCCAAAGCTGATACGCCTAATATTAATAAATATATTGAATCTTACCCTGCTTTAACTTTGTCAGCTTCAGGCGATTCAGTTGGTTTATCTTGGGGCGAAATGGGAAATTCAGAAGTTGGTCATACAAATTTGGGGGCTGGCATGATTTTTTATCAAAGTTTGCCGCGCATAAGCAAAGATATACTTGACGGCATGTTTTTTGAAAACAAGGCTTTTTTGGATGCAGCAAATCATATTAAAAAAAACAGGTCAAAACTTCATTTATTGGGGTTGGTGAGCAGCGGCGGCATACATTCTCATGTAGAGCATCTTTACGCTTTATTAGAATTTGCCAAACGGCAAAAAATAAAAGAAGTTTATATTCATGCTGTTTTAGACGGGCGTGACGCGATTTATAATAGCGGCAAAGGCTTTATTGAGGAGCTTTTGGCGAAAATAAAAGAATTGAAGATAAACGCGAAAATAGCTACTTTATCAGGCAGGTTTTACGCCATGGACAGGGATAACCATTGGGAACGGACTGAAAAAGCTTTTTTAGCTATGACAAAGGGCATAAGCCCTGAATATTTCAGCGATTCTATAAAAGCTATTGAGAGTTCTTATTCAAAAAAGGTTTATGATGAAGAATTTGAACCCACAGTGATTACCCATAAAGATAAGCCGGTTGGCTTGATTGAAGACGGAGACGCAGTAATATTTTTTAATTTTAGAGCTGACCGAGCCAGGCAGATTACTAGTGCTTTTGTTTTGCCGGATTTTTCTAAGTTTGAAAGGCCGACTGAATTTAAAAAGTTGTTTTTTTGCGGCATGAGCCAATATGACAAGGATTTGCCGGTTGACGCCATTGCTTTTTTGCCTGTAGATATCAAAGAACCCTTGGCAAAAATTATTAGTGATGCGGGATTGAAGCAGCTTCATATTGCAGAAACCGAGAAATACGCTCATGTAACTTTTTTCTTTAATGGCGGTCGGGAAGAGCCTTTTCCAGAAGAAGATAGGATTGTTATCCCTTCTCCACGCGTACCCTCTTATGATAAAAAACCCGAGATGTCAGCTTTAAAGGTCACTGAGGAGGTGTTAAAGGCTGTTTCAGAAAATAAATATGATTTTTATGTTATAAATTTCGCTAATCCTGACATGGTTGGACATACTGGCAATTTGAAAGCGACTATTAAAGCTTGCGAAGTCGCAGATAAATGTTTAGGCAAGATAATCCGTTTGGTTTTAAGCAAAAACGGTGTGGCAGTAATTACAGCTGATCATGGTAATGCCGAAGAATTGCAGAATGTAAAAACAGGTGATCTTAGCAAAGAGCATAGCACAAACCCTGTCCCTTTGCTTATCATTGGCAATGAATGGGAAGGAAAAAACATTGGATTGCCGGAAAGTCTTGGTATTGATTTAAGCTTGCTTCCTCCGTCAGGTGTTTTGGCTGATGTGGCGCCGACTGTTTTGAAAATTATGGGCATTAAAAAGCCTGAGGAGATGACGGGAACTTCCTTGATTTAGGAAGTTGGGAAAGCAGATTTTAATTTGATTATCCGAATTTCAAAAATTCTAATTATCTAATTTCAGATAAGGTGCCGGAATTACCAGAAGTTGAAACAATTAAACGTGGCTTGGGAAAAAATATAGTCGGCAAAAAAATAGCCGACTTTGATTGTGATTGGCAAAAGGCCATTAATTACTCGTTAAAAGAGTATAAGTCTAAAGTTAGAGGTTTGCAGATTAAGGACGTTAAAAGGCGAGCCAAAATGTTAATTTTAAATTTAAGTAAAAACTGGAATATTTTGGTTCATTTAAAAATGACAGGGCAATTAGTTTATGGCAGTAAGACAAAATGTGTAGTCGGTGGGCATCCAATTGAAGAGGGTTATGATTGCTTGCCTAATCGTTTTACTCATGCAACTTTTACTTTTTTTGATCAAAGCCATTTGTATTTTAATGACATACGTAAATTTGGCTGGCTACGATTATTTACAGACGCAGAATTAGCAGAAGAATTGGCTAAATTAAATTTAGGGCCAGAGCCATTAAGTTCTGAATTTACCTTAGCGTATCTAAAGGGGAGATTGTCCAAGCGGCCCAATAATAGAATCAAGCAATTTTTAATGGACTCGTCAAATGTGGTGGGAGTAGGCAATATTTATTCTGATGAAGTTTGTTTTTATGCCAAAGTAAAACCAATACGTTTAGTCAAAACATTAAAAGAGTCAGAAATAAAATTAATTTATAAAGGCATTAAAAAGATATTAGCAGATTCAATTAAATTGCAAGGCACGACTTTTTCCGATTATCGTAATGCCCAGGGAGAAGCCGGAGCTTTTAGTAAAAAATTAAAAGTTTATGGCCGTTATGGGCAAAAATGCAAGATTTGCGGGACAATAATAAAAAAAATTAAAATAGGCGGCCGGACTTCATCGTTTTGTCCCCAATGTCAAAAATAAACATATGGTTTATAATGATAATTTTACAATTCAAACAACTGGCTGTTGTGATGTGCATAATATTACGGAAAAAGTAGAAGAAATTGTGCAAGCTGCAAAAATTAATAATGGCCAAGTTTTGGTTTTTGTGACCGGTTCAACTGCTTCAATCACAACAATGGAAGTTGAAGCTGAATTGGATAAAGATTTAAAAGAGTCTTTGGAAATTATTGCTCCTGAAGGCAAAGAATATCATCATGATAAAAAGTGGCAAGACGGTAATGGCTTTTCTCATATTCGCTCTACTTTAATTGGTACTTCCCAAGTATTCGCCTTGATTAATGGCGAATTGCTTTTAGGGACTTGGCAGCAGATTGTTTTATGTGATTTTGATAATAAAAAAAGAGACCGCTTGGTTACAGTACAAATTTTAGGAGAATAAATTATAAAGACAAAATTCAAATAACAAAATAAAAATAAAATTTAAAATTAGAGATTAAAATTTTGCGCTTTAAATTTATTTTGTCTTTTGCGCTTTGTTTTTTGAATTTTAAATAAGCAAGGCAATAATAATACCCAATAAAATTCCAACCAATGCCTGCCAATAAGTATGTCCTAGCCTTTCTTCTAAAAAAGGATATTTATTCTCTTTATAATCAGGCAGATCTTTAATCAGCATATTTAAAATTTTGCCGTGTTTGCCTAAATTGCGCCTTAAACCCACAGCATCTCTGACAATCAGAAAAGAAAAAGCCAGAGCAATGGCAAAATAAGCTGAATTAAAGCCTGTTGCCATACCTATTTCAACGCATAAAGCGGCGACCATGGCAGAATGGGATGATGGCATGCCGCCATAGCGGTTTAAATTGCCCCAGGAAAATTCTCCTTTGCGGGCGTCAAGAATAACTTTTATAATTTGTGCTATAATTAAGGCTAGAAAAGGGACAATGACTATTTTATAGCTCATGCGGTTTTAGATTAATGATTAGAAAATTTTTTTATTTAAATTTATGGAGATATTTAGTTCAATATTTTTAGGCGCTGTCCAGGGTTTGACGGAATTTTTGCCTGTTTCCAGCTCAGGTCATTTGGTTATTTTTCGCGATATTTTACAGCTTAAAATAGCTGACAGCCTTAGCTTTGACGTTATTTTGCATCTAGGGACATTAGCTGCTTTGCTATATTTCTTTCATAAGGATATTATAAGCTATTTAAAGGCTTTTTTAAATAGTTTGGCAAAATGGGATCTGAAAAACAATCTTGACCAGAAAATAGCCTGGCTGATTTTAATTTCCACCTTTCCAACCGCATTGGCCGGTTTTTTTCTGGAAGATATTATTGAAAATATATTCAGACAGCCATTTTTGGTCGCTTTGGTGTTGTTTTCTTTTTCCTTTACATTTTTTATTGCAGAATGGTATTCTAAACAAAATAAGGATTTTAGTTCATTGACTTGGCAAAAATCTTTGGTGCTAGGTTTTGCGCAAGCTTTAGCCTTAATTCCCGGAGTTTCCCGTTCAGGCATAACTATTGCAACCGGCATGTTTTACAATTTAAAAAGGGAAATAGCCGCCCGTTTTTCATTTTTGATGGCGATTCCAGTAGTAGCTGGAGCTGGGGCAAAAAAAATTATTGATTTGGGGAAAATAGGAATGGCTGACGATGAAAAATGGTTTTATGTTTTTGGTTTTTTCACTTCGGCTATTGTTGGTTATTTTTGCATCAAATATTTTTTGGCTTTTTTAAAAAAACATTCATTGAATTGGTTCGCTGCTTATAGGATTATTTTAAGTTTGGTTATACTAATTTATATTTTTGTTAAACAATAATTTACCATGAGAAAATTTTTAATTTTAGTTTTAATCCTTTTTATAATTTTAGCGGTTTTGGGCGGCTGGCTTTTTAAAATTATTTTTGTCAGCCAAAAAGGGGAGGGAATTGTTAAGAATTTTATTGTCGCGCAAGGAGCTGGAGCCAGTGAAATTAGCCAAGAATTAAAAAATCAGGAGCTGCTTGATAATTCTTTTATTTTTAAAGCTTTAATTTGGCTGAAAAAATCTGAAAATAAAATTAAAGCAGGAGAACATAAAATACAGGACAATTGGAGCTTAAATAAACTGATTAATGTTTTGATTTCCGGCAGCTCAATTGAAAACGAGATGAATATTATTATTATAGAAGGCTGGGATTTGCGCGATATCGGCTATTATTTGGAAGATCAGGGAATTGCCAAGGCCGAAGAGTTTTGGGATATTGTCGGTTACCCGGCGATTGATTATAACCGCAATTTGGATTTGTCTCGGCCGATAGATTTTAGTCAAGATTACGAGTTTTTAAAGGATAAGCCTAAAAATATAAGTTTAGAAGGATATTTATTTCCTGACACTTATCGTATTTTTAAAAATTCAAGTGTTGAAGTTATTGTTAAGAAAATGCTTGATAATTTTAATAATAAAATAAGCGACGAAATGCTTGAAGAAATTAAAGTACAAGGTAAAACTTTGCATGAAATTTTAACCTTAGCTTCAATTATTGAAAAAGAGGCCCGCCAACCCGAAGATAAAAAACGTGTTGCCGGAGTTTATTATAATCGGTTAAAAATCAATATGGCTTTGCAGGCTGATCCGACAGCTAATTATGTGACTGGTAAAAAAATTGACAGGCCAAGTCTGGATGATATTGGCAGTGATAATCCATATAATACTTATAAATATCCTGGCTTGCCGCCGGGACCGATTTGCAACCCTGGCTTAGATTCAATTAGGGCCGCCATTTATTCAGAGAAAAATGATTATTACTATTTTATAAATACGCCGGCTGGTGATATGATTTTTGCGAAAAATTTTGAAGAACATAAACAAAATCGCTTGAGATATTTTAACAATTAGCCGATTGAATTTATTTTTTTAATTTACTTTATTAAAAAACATGATTGATAAAAAATTTTTTTCCAAGCTGCAGAAAGATTATAATTCTTATGATGTGGGTCGAAGGATTATCATAAAACATTCTAATGATGTCCTGAAGTTTTCCAAACAGGCTATTTTTGCCATACACCGCGAAGATATGAAACAGGCTGAAAACAGCCTGAATGAAGCCAAAAAGATATTAAAGTATTTGCAATCTAAAATAAAAAATGAAAAAGCTCTGCAATATGAAGGCTCTTATTTGGCTGGAATTGAAGAATTTGTAGAGGCAGAATTATTTTTTCAGTTTATTAAAACAGGCAAGATCTTTGAGATTAAAGATCAAAAATTTAATACCCAAAGCTATTTAGGCGGGTTGTGTGACTTTACTGGAGAATTGGTAAGAAGGGCTATTTTTCTAGCTACCAGGCATCGTTACGACGAAGTTGCTGTTTGCCGTCAGGCGATTGAAGATGTTGTGGGCGAGCTTATAAAATTTAATCTTTTGGGCAAGTTAAGGCCTAAATACGATCAGGCAAAAAATAATTTGAGGAAGATAGAGGAGATCATATATGATTTGGAAATAAAAAGGAGAAAATAGGTTGCGTTTTGAATTGGGGCAGAAAAATATTTAATACTATGATAATAGAAGAAAAGATAAGTAAGGTTTTGCATAAACTAGAAGAATTAAATAAGCAAGGCGGTCAGTGGAACATAGATAGGGAAACTGGCCAGTTTTTATATAATTTAATTTTGGAAAAAAAGCCTGAAATAATAATTGAAATAGGCTCTTCCAATGGCTATTCAACGATTTGGCTGGCCATGGCAGCTCAAAAAATCGGCGCTAAAATTGTTACTTATGAGTTTGTGCCGGAAAAAGTGCGTGATTTAGTATCAAATTTACAAAAAGCAGGCTTAATAAAATATGTGCAGATAATACCTGATGACGCTAATAAAAGATTGGAAGAATTAAATGAACGCGTTGATTTTGTTTTTTTAGACGGCCGTAAAAACGAATATCTGCAGCAATTAAAATTATTAGAGCCGAAATTAAAGCCAGGAGCTATTATTGCGGCTGATAATATTGTTTCTCATAAGCATGTTTTGGGAGATTATTTATATTATGTTGCCAATGACATTAAGTATAAGTCTGAATTGAAAGATATTGGTACTGGCTTAGAGATAACAGAAAAAATATAAAGCTAATATACTAATATCTTACTAATGATGCCAATATTTATTAGGATAGTGAATCTAAATGACAAAATTAACACAAGCGAATCTGAATTTAAATTAGGTAATTTTTATAAATTACTTAGATATTGGTTTTATTAGTATAATTAGTATTTAGATTAGTACATTAGTATCGTTTATGAAGATAAAAATTATAACTGTTTCTAAAACTAAATCAGAATACAGTCAGGCTGAATCAGAATTTTTAAAGCGATTACGGCAATATGCTGATATTGAGATTTTAAATTTAAAAGAAGAGCCGATTACTAAAAATAGAAATTATGATGAAATAATGGAAATAGAAGGGGATAAGATTTTAGATAAATTAGATAAGGAATATTTTAATATCGCTTTGCATGTTATGGGACAGCAAAAAACATTTGAAGAATTCGCCAATTTACTTGAAGAAATTAAGGATTTCAAAGGCGGGAAAATGTGTTTTATAATCGGCGGACCGCTTGGTTTATCGCAAAAAGTCTTAGCCGGCGTGGATTTGGTTTTGTCATTTTCCAAAATGACTTTTACGCACCAATTGATAAGGCTATTGCTGCTGGAACAAGTTTATCGCGGCTTTGAAATTTTAAAGGGAACTGATTATCATAAATAAAAAAAGGGATCTAGTCCCTTTTATATCATTGCGTATTTTTCGATTTTTTTTAATCTGCGTTTATGTCTTTTTTCCTTTGAAAATTCCGTTGTAAGCCATGCGTCAACGATCAATAGCATTTGAACGCTGTTAAATTGTCTGCCGCCTAAACACAGGACATTAGCATTATTATGTTCCCGGCTCAGTTTTGCGACTTTCTTATTGTAAGCCAAAGTTGCTCTGATTCCTTGAAATCTGTTGGCAATGATTGACATGCCGATTCCCGTACCGCAGATTAGTATTGCTCGGTCTGCGTTGCCATTTAGCACCATGTCTATTGCTTCTATTGCATGATCCGGATAATCAACAGATTCTTCATAAACGCTGCCGCAATCTATTGGCTGATGTTTGTGATGCTTTAAAAACCTAAGCAATTCTTCTCTGAATTTAAATCCCCCTTGGTCATTAGCAATGGCTATTTTCATTTTATCCCTCCTTTTGAGTTAAATTTAAATAAATAAAATAAAATTGTCAATATGTCAAAATTCAAAGAAACAATTATTATTTCTGTCGGCGGGTCATTAATTTATCCTGAAGAACTGGATTTAAATTTTATTTTAAGGCTGAAAGAAATAGTTTTGAAATTTGTTGAGCAAGGTTATAGGCTGGTTTTGATTAGCGGAGGGGGCAAAATTTGCCGTAAATACAATGAGGCAGCCAGGCAGTTAAATTCACAGGTAACTCCTAGAGAATTAGATTGGATGGGGATTAAAACTACCAAGGTTAATGCTGAATTAGTCAGGATTATGTTTAATCGTTTTGCTTATTATAAAGTTTTGGATCAGCCTAATGAGTGTTTAGATAAGAATAAAAATGCGGCTGTTATTGTAGCTGGCGGCTGGAAACCAGGAGCCTCATCAGATAATATGGCAGTTAATCTGGCAAAAAGGTTTAAAGCTAAAAAACTTATTAATTTATCTAATATTGATTATGTTTACGACAAAGATCCTAATAAACATCCTGACGCTAAAAAGATTGAAAAGATTAGTTGGCCAGATTTTAGAAGATTAGTCGGCACAAAGTGGAATCCGGGCGCTAATGTGCCTTTTGATCCCATTGCCAGTCAACTGGCTGCTAAGTTAAATCTAGAAGTTGCAATTTTAAACGGCAATAATATTTCTAATTTAACCAGTTATCTCAAGGGAGGTAGCTTTATCGGTACAATAGTTAAATCCTAATAATTTAATAAACAATTATCGGCTGCTTTAGCAGCCGCACAACGGCTAAAGCCGTTGGTAATTATTTTAAAACTTGACTTTTCCCCATTTATCTTGACATTTTTAGGGTATATGTTAAATTTAATATATATGAAAATGATTAAACAAGCTTGGTATTCTTTTTACTTTTTTACTGACTTGAAACGGCCAGCTTGTTTAAGTGTGTTTAAATAATTTACCAATTATTATATATAGGTAAAAAAAGAGCTGGCCAAACGGCCAGCTCTTTAAATTTTTTATCAATAACAAAAGGAGGAAAAATGAATCGTAAACAAAGGCGTAAGTTGAAGAGGTTATTTGGTAAAAATGGCGGCAAAAAAAGTTCAAAACCTTATTTTGTTGCCTTGGGAGGGTTTGATTTTTCAAAAGGAGGTAAGTTAAATGTCGAAAGAAAAACAGAAATGTCCTTTGCTGATGAATAAAATCATCCAGCGAGGATTGGTTGAAAATGGAAGGTTAAAACCAGAAATCCAGTTGCTATTTGATCGGTTGGGGGTGCAGGTTGTTAAATTAATTTGCCAAAATGGCGAACCTTTTACCCAATCAGGCGATCAGGTTTTAATCTCCGGTCCACAGCCAATAATGGAAGCCCTCCTTAAAATTTTTCCCAAAGGCTTTATACATAAGCAGCATTGCCAGTGGGAAGATTAGGGAAAGTGGCTATTTGAAAAGGGGCTAATTTTAGCCTCTTTTAAATTGCTTGACATAATTTTTAATTATGTTATACTTATAATCAATACCGTAGACAATAGGTAGTCCAGTATAATAAAGGGCATAAATCCTATCTAGGAAACTATCTAATAGCTGATGGCAAATGGCTAATAGCTAATAGTTATATTATTCTGCGGTAAAACGCAGTTTTTTATTTATAACTAAGTTTAAAAATATGCCTAAAACTAAAGAACAAAAAAAACAAATAGTTGATAATTTGGCAGAAAAATTATCCAATTTTAAGAGTTTGGTATTTACTGATTATAAAGGATTAACAGTGGCTGAAGCTTCAGCTATCCGCAAATTAGCCAAAGAACAAGGCGCGGAATATATTGTAGCTAAAAAAACTTTAATTAATTTGGCTTTGGACAAGGCTGGCTTAAAGGATACAGATGTTAAAAGTTTAACTGGCAATGTCGCTTTAATTATTGGGTTTGAAGACGAAGTCGCACCAGCTAAAATCGCGGCTAATTTTGCCAAGGATCATGAAGCTTTAAAGCTTTTGGGAGGAATTATGGAACAAAAATATATTGATTTGGCACAGGTCAAATTATTGTCTAAAATACCTTCAAAGGCTGAACTTTTGGCTAAGCTGGTAGGCAGCTTAAATTCTCCGGTTAGCGGTTTTGTTAATGTATTGGCTGGAAGTTTAAGAGGATTGGTTTATGTTTTAAATGCAATTAAAGAAAGTAAATAAGATTACATTTTGCCGATTAGCTGTAACCAAAAATCTGCAATCAACAACTTTTAAGATAAATATTAAATAAAATAAGCTTAATTATTAATTAAAGAAAAAATATGGCAGAAGAAAAAAAAGTTAAAGAGGAAGAAACTTCTAAAGAAGAAAAAAAAGAGGTTGAAATCCCTAAAAAATTTAAATCTTTAGTTGAAGAAATTGAGAAAATGTCTGTTTTAGATTTGGCTGAATTAGTTAAGGTTTTGGAAGATAAATTCGGGGTTTCTGCTGCGGCGCCTGTTGCTATGATGGCAGCCGGAGGCGCGACTGGAGCTGCTCCAGAAGCAGAAGCAAAATCAGAGTTTGACATTGAATTAGCAGCAGCAGGTGATAATAAAATAGGCGTAATAAAAGTTGTAAAAGAGATTTCGGGCTTGGGTTTAAAAGAGTCTAAAGATTTGGTTGATGCTGCGCCTGGCATTGTTAAAAAAGGCGTTAAAAAAGAAGAAGCGGAAGAAATCAAGAAGAAATTGGAAGAAGCTGGCGCTACAGTTAATTTAAAATAAAGAAACAAAATAAAAAACCGCCCTTATAAGGCGGTTTTTTATTTTGTTTCTAGTGCGTAGTATTGAAGAATAATAGCTTATTATCATTGACTAAAAATATCTTTTTTTCTTTTTCTATAACTTCAAAAGTTTTCAGATTATCAAAATATTCGCTGTAATATTGCGTTACCAAGACGCCTTCTTTATTCAGAACAATTAATCTTTTATTGGCTGGTTCAAGAATATAAAGATGATTTGTTTCGTCATTGGTAAAAAAAGCGATAGGCGCTTCCAGGCTTGGTTCGAGATTTTTAACGCTAAAATTAACTTTTAAGCCCTTATTGAATTTGTGGATTTGTCCGTCTTTGCCTAAAAGCCATATATTTGTATCTATGCCTAAAGAATTAATATTTGCTAAATTAAAATCAGCTTCTTTGAGCCAGGAAAGCCCTGACAAATAGCCATTATCAGTCGCTTGGTGCCTGTAAATTTGGTTATTTTTAACGTCAATAGTATAAAGGCGGCCGAAATAAGAGGCAAAATCCATAATTTGGGAATTATTTTGCAAAATAACGCTAAACGGAGAAAATTTATCATTTTTAAATTCAATGAACCCGTTTTTATCATGGTAAATCAGGATTTTTTCATCAATTTTTTTGGCTTTGACTATTTGTCCGATATCAGATAGATTAGAATGGATTTTATTTATTTCACGGCTATCCAAATT
>DSBA01000074.1 GCA_011046145.1 Candidatus Uhrbacteria bacterium
AAA
Organism: Candidatus Uhrbacteria bacterium; assembly: GCA_011046145.1. GTDB lineage: Bacteria > Patescibacteriota > Patescibacteriia > CAIXNZ01 > CAIXNZ01 > DSBA01. Next base: position 4 of record DSBA01000074.1, read on the forward strand.
ACCGCTTCACTCGTGGCTAAAATAGACAAAACCAAATCTTCAATGTCCAGCCCTGTCTGATAAACGCATTTGGTTAGATTCTTAATCTGCGAGCTTAAACCCTCAATTATATAAGTTTCAACTTCTAAACGCACGCCAGTCATGCCCACAGGGTCTTTTATATTAGCCTGGCCGTCAACATTAAAGCTGCGGGGAATAACATGCAATATCTCGTAATTGGGCGGCGTTGTTACTGTCCTGGCCGCTTCAATTGCTCTTTCAACATCATCTTCCCTAATTTCTCCGTCAGTTTTAGAAACTGCTACCACTCCCTTGCTGATTTGAGATGTTATGTGTCCGCCTGAAATGCTTACCCAAGCCTGTTCAATTGGCCGGCCTATTAATTTTTCTGTTTTATCCAAAGCTTTGCTGACACTGTTAACAGAATCTTCAATGCTCGTAATTACTCCCCGGTTAATGCCTTCTGCCTCATGTTCAATAACTCCGACAATGTGTAATTTTTGCTGTTTTTCTTGGCTATTTGTCCGTTGGCCTACAGCGACTTTAATTGAAGTTGAGCCTATATCCAAGCCGACAATAATTTCTTCTTGCGCCATAATTAAATTTTATTTATTGCTAATTTAGTTATTAATGTTTGCTGTTTATTTTTAAAAAAATAAATCGATAATATAAGGCAAAAAAATCAAAATACCGACCAAAACAGCCGCTACCGCGCCGACCAAAACCAAAGCAGCTCCCATATCTTTAATATCCCTGACATATTGATGCATTCTCGGCTTAAGCAAATCGAGCAGCCTTTCAAAAATACTGTTAATAATTTCTAAGATAAAAATTAAGCTGATGACCAGGATCAAAATTATAACCTGCCAAAGCCGGATTTGGAAAAAAAGAGCCAGAATTAAAATTGCCAAAGCAAAAATAATATGAATGCGGAAATTCTGTTCTTCTTTAAAAACCTTTTGCAAGCCAGAAAAAGCATATTTGAAACTTTTGCCCAAGCGCTGAAAATTGATCATATTTTTTTTAAAATTTTAGTTTGCAATTTATCCATTTCCAAACTGCCTTTATCTGTTTTATCATCATAGCCCAGAAGGTGAAGAAAGCCGTGAATTAAAAGCAGGCCAAATTCTGCTTTTAAGCTTTTCCCATATTGCCGGGCCTGCCTTTTAAGCTGGGGCCAGCAAATTAATATATCGCCCAGATAATCTCCTTCTTCTTTGGGCCAAAAAATATCTTGCCCTTCTTTCTGGCTAAAAGACAATACATCGGTAACCTTGTCCTTGCGCCTGTATTTTTTATTCAATGCCCTGATTTCCCTATCGCCAATTATTGAAATTGAAAGCTCAAAATTATTTTTTATTTTTAATGCTTTGGCAGATTGCTTTATTATTCGGCTGGCAAATTCGCTGCCAAAGGGCAAGCGAATTTTAAGCTTGGAATAAAAATTTATAATCATAATTCAGCTTCAAAAAACTCCTCTGTTTCTTCCTCCAAAATTTCGCTGGCAGGCGCCAAGTCTCTTGTTAAAACAAAACTATTAACCATCATTTTAAAAGTAGTCAGAAAATTTACCCTGGTCAGATTTCCGATATTATAGGTTATAAGAAAAACTTTTTCAGGCGCTAAATCATCTTTAATATAATAAGTCAATTTGTCAGGGCTTAAAAGCGCGTCATAGCCTTTTCTGGTCTTTTCCTTGGTCAAAAGATTAATGCTGGTCAAAGGCGACTGGGTCAGATACCAGTCAACCAAATCAAGCTCTTCTGGATTTTCTTCCACAAAAATCTGGATATATTCATTGGTATTGGATTGGAAAATAACCTCCTTCAAGCTCTGATCCAATGGCCTAGCCAGCCAGGCAGCTGGATATAAAATCTCATAATTATAAACAGGATTATTATATTTATTAACCAGGCCCGAAGTCTCCAAAAGCGCGCCTCCGCCAACTTTGGGATTATAGCCGCCAATCAATTCTTCGCCGTCAAGAAACCCGTCTCCGTCTGTATCAGGCCTATTTTTTTCCGTGCCGTATAATTCTTCTTCCACATCAGTCAGCCCGTCTCTGTCGCTGTCAGTACTGCTGGTATAAGTCAAAGCCGGCGCTGGCAAGGGCACGTTTAAATTAGTATTAACATTGCTATTTTCATTGATATTAATATCTTCAATAATATCAGGCTCCATGTCTTCTTCAAAAACAGCATTAATATTTTCATTAATGTCAGCATTAATGTTTTCATTAACATCAGCCCGGACTTGGTTAAGGTTTCGGTTTGTATTGACTTCGCTAGGCTGATTAATGTTTGTTGGCAAAGCAGGAGATACTTGGCTCATGCTCTTCATGAGATAATAAGCGCCCAAAGCGCCGCCAGCCAAAACAACCGCAATTATAACAATAATCAGGATTAATCTGCCAGAACCTTTTTTCTTAACGCTCAAATATTTATGGAATTTGGGAGGCATCACATGGATCTCAAAAGGCTCCACCCTGGGTTTGGCGGGCTTGGCTGGCTCGTCTGTTTTTTCCTTTTTGCCAAAAAGCATATTCTTTAAAAATTAAATCTGTTTTTAAATTATTAAATAGCCAAAGTAATCTAAAAGATTAAGCGGCTTTATCTTTAGGCTTTTATTTTATAACTAATTTGCTTTTTTATCAATAATCTCTTTTTATCCCTGTTTTGCTTTTAAAACTTTTTAAAACAAATCAAAACTATTAACCATCATTTTTAGGGTGGTCAAAAAGTTGGCGTTTGTCCTGTTGCTGGCATAATAATCTATGACATAAACTTTATCTGGCCTGGCTTGAGTTTTAATATAATAAGTTGACAAATCAGGGCTTAAAAGGGCTTCATGACCTTTTCGGGTATTTTCCAGCGTTAAAAGATTCACATTGGTTAAAGGCGACAAGGTCAGATACCAAGAAATCAAATCCATCTGGCCTGGGTTATCTTCAATTGAAACCTGTATGTATTCATCGGTTGCTGACTGGAAAACAACTTCCCTAAAGCTTTGGTCAGTTGGCAGGGCTGTCCAGGGCGACGGATAAAGTATTTCATAATTAAAAATTGAATTGCTGTATTTTTCAACCAAGTCAGAATCTTCCAATAGCGCGCCATCGCCGGTTGTGGGGTCATAGCCGCCAATCAGCTCTTCTCCGTCAAAAAAACCGTCTCCGTCAGTATCAGGATTATTAGGATCCGTGCCATAAAGATCTTCTTCCACATCAGTTAACCCGTCTCCATCGCTGTCCAAACTGCTTCTGTAAATCAAAACTGTTTCCGGAGGCAAAACTATTTCATCTTCATCAAAAGGAGCGTTTATATTTATGTTAACATCCGCGTTAATATTTTCATTGACAATGGCATTGATATTTTCATTAACATCAATTGCTGGCGCAACCGGTTCTGGCTGATCTATTTCCGAGGTCTGGAAAAAGCTTAAATAAGCCAAAACCCCGCCCACAATCAGCAAAATAACAATTATAACAATTAAAATAATTAAAACAATGCGCTTGCCCCCGCCTTTTTTAGGTTTTTGCGGCAAAATTGTTTTGCCTGAATCTTCAGCAATTTTTGGTCCGCCAGTATTAATGCCGCTAAAAATATCTTCCGGCTCTTGGGCCGGCGCTGGTGGAGGCGGCGTTGAGCTAGGCATATTAGGCCCCATTGGGCTTGCTCCCCCCGGAGTTTGGCCTGGTTTTTCAAACATAAGCTTATAGGTTAATTTTTAAACTTTAAATTTCATATCTTATTGGAATTTTACTTTTTAAATAATTCGTCATATCTTGCAAGGCAAATCCGCTGTTGGCCCATATTTTGTATTCTATAGCAATGATCCTGATTTTCTTCTGCTACAGCCAGATTAAAAAAATAAAGGAATTCCATGGATTCTGGCGGCTGAAAATCAGCTGGCGAAACTGCTGGCACAAGAGGAGCTGGAGCCTCTTCTGCTACATTAATATTTTGCTCGGCAATCTGCGGCTTTTTAGGCAGAGTCAATGCAAAATAACCAATGGCTAGAACTAAAAGCAAAATAATGACAATTAAAAAAATTAAAATTTTGTTATTCATAGAAAAAATTAATTATTTTAAAAACTGTTTCTGCATATATTATCCTCCGCATCCCAAGAACAAAACATAAAGTTTAAATCATTGCAAGCTGTTTCAGTTATAGCTAAAGCGGAGCAATCAGGAGTCCAAACACAATCCATAATTCCATCGCCAGTTATATCATCACAAATAGGGCCTTTTTGAATTAAAGCAGGAGATAATAAAGCTGAAACCGCAGCATCGATAGCTTCTTGCGTATTGCCTAAACTATACAAGGCTGCGCCTCCGGTCTGGCTGGCCAGATTATTTATTGCTGTTTCCACACTATCACTTGGACTGCTTTCTAAATAAATAGGAGAAATCATCACCTGGTTATCTTGCGCCGAAGGAATAACCTTATTAGTTAAAAAATTATAACCAGCGTCCTTCCAACCTAGCCAACTCTCTCCTATAGTCCCTCCAAGCGGTCCTTGTGTTGAAACAGGAATAATTAGTTTAAGCCCGCCATCTAACCATTGGCGATTGGTTATTATATCAATAATGCCCGGCCCCCACTCTCTACAGCCATCAACCGTCCTTGGATCTGGATCCGGATAATAACCAGCATTTTCTTCTCTAAATATACAAATATTTTTAGATGTATCACAATATGAATTTTCTTCAATAGCCAGGCAATCAGAATCATTATTGCAAGCTAAATCAGTTTCATTTTTATAAAATTCAAAAGACGGGGTTGAGGCTGTGCCTAGCTCTCCGCTTTCGCAGACTGGCCTTGCAGGGTTAGAGCATTCTGGCAATAAAATCATATCAAACCTGACATCCAGATAATAAACACCGTCAAATAAAGTATTTGCCAGCTGATTAGCCACAGCGCAAATAGGCGTGGCGTAAGCGCTCATGCTATAATTTCTTTGGCCGGCACTACTAGTATTAGTATTAAAAATAAAAACAATGTCTATTTTTCTTTCATATAGTGGCGGCACTTTTTTGGGCAAAATTTCAATACATTTTCTGGGATCAGCTGTCCCGCAATAAGTATTAAAATACTTAGGTGCCTGAATTGTACAGCTACCATCTAAGCAAGTATTGTCCTGACATTGGCTATCATCAATGCAATCAATTTCAATTGATGTTCTCAGATTACGGCAATCCTGATCACTTATACAATTTTCATCCCTTACCACCTCATAATAAGCACCAGTATCGCATTTTTCATCAAAATCAAGTACATTATTGCCGCAATAAGCGCAGATTCTATCTCTGACTATTGGATTGCTAGTATAATCTCCCGAAGTGACACACTCGCAAGTTGTTGGATCACTGCCGCTTAAAATAGATAAAGCTGCGCAAGTCAGCGCGTTGCAAGATCCCCATTGTTTTTGAATTTCATTCCATATTTGCTTGGCGCTCAAAACCCAGCCATAAGAATCCAATTCAGCTGACTGGGAACAAGCAACTTCATTCGGAATGCAAACTCCGGGCACATCTTCTTCATGATAGCCGGCTTTACAGCTTTGGAATACACATTCCCAATATCCCTCAATCAAGCCGCCTTGCCAATTCCATGTTTTAATTTCTGAATCCGTGGAACAATCACTCCCGATATTTGAAACGCAATTATTATCTATATCCAAATGATTGTCGCCAGTGCAAGTCGTGCAATAACCGTCCCTGATTGCTGCCTCGCATTTACAAACAGCTCCGTCTGGTATTGCGTCATATAAACAAGCCTGGACCCTGCAATCTTCCCATCGGCCCTGATCTGCATTCCAATCCTGCGAAGCTGAAACCAACCAATTAATACACTGGCCGCCAGGACACATATTATCATCCGAGCATAATTGTCCGTCATTATCACCGCCTTTACAAGCGCCGCTTGCGCTTAAGAAACAATCTCTTTTGTTTTCTACGCAAAGAAAAGTATCAAAATCAACATGATAACCGTCCGGGCAACTATTTACCACACAAATGCGATGGCCATTAAAAATAGAGCCTTTCCAAATCTCATTAGCGCCAATGCCCAAAGCAACAAGTTCAGGAGCCGGACAATCATCAGTCGGGGTAGTAGGATTAACAACACAATTTTGACCCTCCACATGATAGCCAGCATTACAGCTTACAACCCTCGGCGACTCAAAGCTGACATTTTCATATTTAACGCAATACTTTTTATTATTTATGGTTTCGCATATTGTGCCCACTCCCGCATTAGTGCAGTCTAAATCATTAGCACAATTCCGGTTATAAACTATTTTTAATTCTCCGCCAGTCACTTGCTGGCCGTTTGCTATGCCTTGCAAATTAGCGCTGGTGAATTTCTTTTCTACAATTTCCGGGGTCCGGTTGACAATGCACCAGGCATTAAGCCGCATTTCTTTATTATAAACAGGGTTATCAGCTTTGCCGTTTAAAAGATTGACTGATCTTTTGTAATCCCTGACCTCCTTGCCCGGCGGAACAGCCTGGGGATTTGTCCAGCTGGCTGGCTGGTTAAAATTATCAATTGTCCAATAAGTGGCATTGGAAAAACCAGGCAACTCATCTACAATTGACCTGTCCAACATGGCAGAGCAGCTTCCAGGATCCTGACACTGGTATTTAACCAAAGTCAAAAGTTCAGCCACGGTCGGCAGCCTGAACATGCCGGCTGGCGCTAAATTTTCACAAGCGTTTTTAGCTTGCTCCCAATTATAGCCAGGCGTTGGATCATTTGAAATTTTATAAGTCGGCGATTCATGCCTAGCCCAAACCAAGCCAGTACAGGTGTCTTTCATGGTCAAATGGTTAATGTCAGTAAAATTCGGGCAGGCTTCGCCTTTTAAAAATGCCCTCAAAATCCAGGGTGTCTGCTCAATTTGCGCCACAAGATTCAAGCCAATAAAAAATGCGCTGACTAATAAAATTAAAAAAATATAAATTTTTATCCCCGGGAATTTTCCCATACAATCTTATTAAAATTAAAAATTTTTAATTATATATTGAAATAATTACCAATAACAAAATAATAAGCAGCTCTTTTATTCAGCGCAATTACAGAAAGAATATTCTGAACGGTAAGGCGAAAGCTGACCAGTTCCTGTATCCCTGCAATTAGCTTGCCTGTCAACAAAACGATAATCGCAGGTTATCTGCCTGCCTGGCACAAAACAATTGCCATTTTGGTCAATATCCATCAATGTAGCGTCATTGGCAATCTCCAAAGTTCCTTCAACAATATCATAATAATCATCAATTTTACTGACATTTAGGCCGACTGATTTGCAAGAAAGGGTTTTTTGCCCCTGGCAGACTTCTTCGCAAGTTTGGTTGAGTCGCGAATTAAAATAGCAGTTATTAAACTTAAAATTGCAAGTATTGGGATCGCAGTGCAAAAAGCCTCCATCATAGTCAAATCCACTGCATTGCCTGGTTATCTCCTGTTCTATCAAGCGCCCGTCAGCTCCTACAAAAAACTCGCAGGTTTCTCCTTCTTCTATAACGCCATTGCCGCACTCTGAATCCCTTAAACAATGGACTTTAAACCCGTCGCTGACCCTGTATTCCTCAATGCTGCCGTATTTGAAATTAATAGCCAAAGCTTTTTCACATGAACCGTTATCAGCCTTTTGAGTACAAGTGCTTGACCAATAAATATAATTATCATCAGGGCATTCAGCGCATAAGCTTGGAGAATTTTCATCATACATGCAATTAACAGGGCACAATCTTAAAGTTTCCTTGTCCGAATAAAACAAGCCCTGATTGGTTTGCCGGACCAAACTGTATAATTCAGTAATATTAGGCAGCCTGGTTGCTCCGCCACAACCGTCTTCTAAGGCTTGCTGATAAGTCCATTTGGGACGGGAAATATTATCAGCAGATTCCCAACTAATGCCTGTGCAACGGTCCAAAACAAAAGATCTTTCGCTCCCAAGGCCAATAAGGCGCAAATCCGGACAAGAGGTAATGTTTATATCATAAGCAACACTGGAAGGTTCTGGCAAAATCAAGCTTGTTTTTGGTTCAGGATGATATCTTAAATAAGTGGAAATTTCCGGTTCGCATCTGCTGCTGCTTAAATCGCAATAATAGCCCAAAATGCAATCTCTATTGGATTTACAGCCTAAACTGCCGCGCGTGCCCAGGCATTTTGTTTCTGTATCGCCAAAATTCCTAATTGTGCAGGACAAATTGGCAGCGCATTGCCGGCAATTGGGATCAATATTAGGATTGCAGGGCGAAGTTGCGTCATGAGAACAAGAACCGCCCATTTTTATTCTTTGGCAGTCAAAAGAACACAAGGGGTCGCTGGCCCAGTCGCAAATTTCATACACGCCTTCGGCATTTGGCCTTTGAACAATGCCATCACCGCAATATGTGCTTTTGCAAACATTATTGCAGTCAACGCTTTGGCAAATGCCATTAGCGCAAAACCCAGTCTGGCCGCAATCAGCATTGGTTGAACAAATTAACCCAACTCGGTCATCGCAAGTTTCGCCAAAAGCAGATTGTATTATTCCATCACCGCAATACCCGCCGCGATATTGGCAAATTTTGCCTGTAATCCGCTCTGTTCCGCACAAATACTGGGGCCTGACAGAAGGATCCAAAGGTATGATTGAAACATTATCAAAATAAAAAGATGAATTTGGCGCGGAAAACAGAATTCTGAACTTAGCGCTATTTTGAACAGAAGCAAAGCTATCAATTTGATATAGCTGCCAGCCGCCTATTTCTTGATCAGTCAATTCTGTAAAACCAGCCTGATTGCCAAACCATGATTCGCCTGCTGCCTGCGCGCCTGTTTCAAATTGGACAGCATTAATTGTCCCGCTAATCATTTTGACTCTAAAAGATATTTTATAGGGCTTATTAGCAAACATGTTAAGAGATTGATTAAGCCAAAAATCTCCGGCGGCTGAATCAATTTTCAGGCTATACCGGCCTTCAAAATAATCTCGCTCATCAAGATTGACTTCAGCACCGGCTCGCTGCCAAGGTGAAAAAACCCTTTCAAAACTTGGATTTTTAACCAAATTAACTGTTTCAGCCGGAGAAGGAGAAAAATAACTCTTTATATCGCATTGTTCGCCAAATTCAAGCTGGACAATGCCATCACCGCACCAGCCGCCAAAAGTTTTGCAATTTCCCACGCCCAATTCCGGAGAAAAAAATGAAACTGATTCAATTAAAGGATTAACATCTATTTTTTCATTATCATCAGTATCAGCATTGCTGAAATTATTCAAATAATCAGGCGGGCTAAGATTTTCAAAATCCCAATAAAAATGATCGCCGACAAAACGCAGGTAAACAGTATGCTCTCCCGGGCTTAAAGCGCCAAGAGAAATAGTTCCTTCTTGAATCTGCGCCTGGCTTCTAGCTGGCACAATAATAAAACCAACCCTGTTTTGCTCTGCCTCGCCATTAAGATAAACGCTATAAATCAGACTTCTTAATAAATCATATTTGCGGGTGTCAGCCGAACTTACGCTGCCAAATTCAGGGATATCTAATCCCCTGTCAGGTGTAATATTATAAAGCGTATCGCCTTCTGTTTTTAAAGACAATAAATAATCTATCTGATCATTTGTTAAACTGCTTAAGTTATCTCCATAATTGGCTGTTCTTATCCTGAATGTATAAGAACTGCTTTGCTCTACATTAAATTTATAACTGACGCTAAAACCGCCTAAAGCTAATAAATCATTTTCTCCTAATCTGCTGACGCGCTGGTTATTATCAGTTGGCAAGGCAGCACAGGAATTTTCCACGTTTTTCCACCAATCATCAGCATACTTTTCACAAGCTGTTGCTTCTTTTAAAACCGGCTGCCCGCCTTGGCTGCCAGAGCACCTATATTGGGAATCTTGCGCCACGCCAGCTCCATCCCCTCTGACTGGTCCCGGGAAAAGACCTTCATCGCATTGCTCGCCAGCCAGCCTTTGGATAATTTTATCGCCGCAATAACCGCCACAGCTTAAAATAGTCGGGTCAGCTGAATAAGGCGGCGGAACATAACCCAAATCTTCAACTGTCTCAAGCCGGCAAGAGGGGCTGCATGAACCGCTAATAGCTCCTTCATTATACCAATTTTGCTCGCCATATGTATGGTCGCACCATGATTCGCCTGGTTCCAATGGCCGGGCCGGATCACAGGTTTCACCGCAAGACTCTTGCACAAAACCATCGCCGCAAGAAGATATCCATGAGCCAAAAAGGCAATAAAGATTTTTAAAATCAGGCTTGGCGCAAACTAATTCGCCATCTACATAACCGCATTCAGCCAAACAAGAACCAGGCTGGTAGCAACGGTTGCCAAAAATGCACTGGCCTGGCGCGCAAATATCTCTTTCAGTATATTCTAATCTATAATTCAATAAATAAGCGTCGCCTGCCTGGCCATCGCCATCAATGTCCAAGGCTGTATATTGATAAACAAAAGCCCCGTCAATACAATCTTCCATGCTCTGCACTTGATCAGCCAGCGTGCCGCCCAAATTAAACGAACCAGCAATAAAATCTCCGCAAGCAGGCGGTCTTAATTCTGAATAAGCAAATCTTAAATTAACCTCATCCCAGCAGGTTTTTTCATCATAAGGCGCCGGGCAAATACTGCAATACTCATTACCAACGCACTGCTGGTTTGCAGGACAACCAGTCAAAGCATTGCCCGCATTATCCCGGCTGCAGATATTCTGGCAATATTGCCTTTCAATCGGATCACTGCAATCATAAGGGCCCCTTGGTTCAGTCGCCATTATATTAAAAGGATCTGTTGGCAAAGCAGAACCAAGCTCATTGCCCAAAGTCGCTTGCCAGGACGGCCAGGTTGAAATTGTATGATTTTTAACAAATGTGCCTGCATCCAAAGCAGGATATTTGCCATGCCGGGCTTTATAATTTTCCAGCAGTTCCCTGATTATCCTTAAATCCGCCAACCTTCTCACATCCCGCCTTAATTTCTCTTTAACAATATCTTTTTCTATTGGGTCCAAATTAATATTAAACTGCCAGTTGTCCAGCATCTGATTAAAAATATTAATGGTTGATGGCGCAGCTGCCTGGTTATAGGCAATAACATAAACATTAGTATAAAAAAATTTCCTGGGCTGGCAGGTCTCGCTGCAATTTTCATCACTCTCGCATTCCTTGCCGTCATCGGCCCCGCCCTGGCAAACCTTAAATTCCATTAAATTAGCCGCATTAACATAAACTGTCCGGTCATCTTTTATGGCTTCATAACCGTCAATTGTCATTGGCTCTATGGCTGACGAAGGATTAATTACGCTTTCATTATACCAGCTATTAATATCTTTATTTTCTTTATTTTGGTATATTCTGATGCCAATCACGTCATCTGAAGGCATAATGCTGTCAATGGCCACAGAATGAATCACTGGATTTATGTCTAAAATTTTATCTTCATCCAGATCCGCGTTGCTAAAATTCGCCAGATAAGCCGGCAATTCTTTGGCTGAAAAATCATAATAATAATCGCTTAAAAAACGCAATTCAATAGTATGTTCCCCGGGCAATAAATTGCCAATAACTATTTCTGTTTCCTGTCTCTGATTCGGAGCCGTGGCTTTGGCAAAAACAAAACCTTTTTTCTCTCCGTTCAGATAAACGCTAAAAACCAAATTCCGCATCAGTTCGTATTTCAAACTTTCACTAGTGCCTAAAACCGCCAAATCATCAGCTGTAATATCTTCGCCTATATAATTCAAAAGGCCCTCTAAAGTTATGTTTAAATCATTATAAATATAATCAATCTGCTGCCGGCTTAATCTGGAAAAATTATCAGCGTCATTAGAAGCATCCAGCTTAAAAACATAATTAGCCTGGCGAGTTACATTAAAAGTATAAGTAAATTTGGCTTTTTTCCTGGCCAACACGCCAGCGCCATCAAGCCATTCAGTCACTTCCTTGCCCGCCGCGCCAAAGTTTGGCAAATCCTTACAGTCATAAAAATCACTATAATTATTATTACCCTCATCCCAGGCAAACTGACCGCATTCAAGTCCTCTTTTGCTTTCAGGCGTACCGCTTTTTTCATATGAGCTGATCGGAAACAAGTATTCCCTTAATAAAACATCAATGCCCAAAATATCCTGGGCCAAAACAAACTTAAAACCGCCTAAAACAATAAGGCACGCTAAAACAGCCAAGAAAAAATATTTGATTTTATTTTCTTTAACCATAAAATTTTTAAAAAAATTCAATCGCCAAATATCAAAGCTAAAACAAATTCTGATCTCTTGAAAATTAAGTTGCCAAGTCGCTTAGCTTTTAATATCTGGCTTTGTTATTTGATTATTAAAATCTGATTGGTATTTGTACCCCTTGATCATACTGCCGCAAATCATCAAAATTTATATAACCGCTTGTATTATTATCATATACATATATTATACCAGTTTCTCCCCTGTGTTGGCTAACATCAAAAGATATTTCGCGCATGGTTGTAATCCCCTGGCCTGTTGCCTGTTGCCTGATTATAAAATCTTGATCAGGGCTGTTTCTTGTTGCAAAAACAACTGCTGTTACCCCGCTAATGCTCGCCTCATTCAAACCCACGATGCTGGAAACAGAATTAATCGGCCAAGCATTATTACTGCCGCCAGCCCTGAATCTGATTTGATCGCCTTCAATTAAAAAGGCTTGAGAGCGTAAAATGCCTCTGACGTATTCTCTTTGCGGATCAACCATAATATCTTCCCACGAATTCCCCCTGTATTTTTCTTTTGTGCCTATCCACCAATTTCCTTGTATCTGGCTGGAAATGCCGTCTCTTTTTAAAGTTATATCAGAATAAACCGGCTGGAATTCAAAAGCATTGCCGTCCATAATGCTCCAATACATCAAATCACCCTGTTCAAAATTTGTATTTCTTAAATTATTTAAATTAGTCACTTCGGGAAACAGCATTTTAGCAGCCGGCAAATCACCTGCCGGACCTGGCGGACCCGCGTCGCGGCAATAATAAGTCTGCATGTTATAGGCATTGATAATATCAGAAGTTGGAAATTTTTCATCCAAAGACGGCCAAGGGTTTTCACAAAGCAAAATATACACCAAAAAGTCTTTCTGGACTGGGCTGGCCCAACTGCCCTGAGCCTGGGCAGAAACAATTAATTTTGCTACTGCTTCTTTTACCATGCGGGCTGTAACAAAAACATAACCTGTTTCATTTTTCACAATATAAGCGTCATCACTGATGTCTCCGCCTTTTTCTTCTTTATTATATAATTCCAAAGCCCTTTGCGGATCAATAGAATCAGTCTTTTTCCACTGATACAAAGCTTTTAATGAAAAACCAGATAATGATTTGCCAATCGCTTTATAAATATGCTGGTTGCCAGGCGTTTCACTATCCTGGTCATAATCATGATCTAATAAACAATCATCTCTGCCAGCGCAGGTAAATAAATCATCATTTCTAAATTCAGCGTCATTATCAGGCTTGCTAAAAACCAATGTATCAATCCAATCAACATTGCAAATACCACTGGCAGAATCACCAGCTGTCCCCAGTGTCTTAAATTCAAAAATATAATCCTGGCTGTCAGACACCGGCGAATTAGCATTATTCAAAATTCCAGCCTGCAAGGTTTTAATGCCATTTTCACCGCCAGTGACTGTAATTCTGTAAAATTGCTCTACTTCCAAAAGATTTTTAGGAATTAAAGACACAATGGATTTGCTATAAGTATTTAAAATATCCAGATTATATGAATCAATTGGCAAGTCCGTGCAATCCTGCGCCCAGGCTTCTTGTCTATGTCCCACTAGTTTGCTAAAAATATTCTTAAAATATCGACCGGCAGAAACAATGAAACTTTTGGAATTATCATAAGAAAAAGTGGCGGAAGAACAAGCTGAAATTTTAACATTATTTTGCAAGCTGGCAGAATCAATCAGCCGGTCAAAATAAATATCCACTATGCCATTGCGGCAGAATTCTTCTTCGCTATGTTTTGGTATTGTAAGTTCAACGCTAACCTTTGAAACATCAACAATTTCCAAATCGCCTTCCAGGCCAAAATCAACAGCAAAATTCAAAGCATTGCTATTTATTCCATTTTTTAAAACATTCACATAATTATTAGCTGTATTTCTGGAAGTGCCAGTGCCAGCCGCGTCATCAGGCACCTGAAAACAGATATTCCTATTATCCCAGCCGTCATTAGCCGGGCAATCTGCCCTGGTCTGGTTATTGATAAACGAAGTTATTTCAAAACTATAATCATTTTTCTCCAAATTTGAGCTCCAAGCTTCATTTCCATCAATATCAGTAAATGCCTCGCCCAAATCATACTGGCTGTTGTTATTAGCATCAATAAAAGGTTCCCCAAAAGTTTCTTGTGTAGGTTCAAATTTAACCTGATCATTTTTAACCTGATCATTATTTTCCGGTTCCGGAAAATCACCAAAATTTTCACCCACTACCCGGACTATTTCGCCTCTGGGGCCTTTTTCAGGAATTAAATTGCAAATTTGAGGACCATAAACATCATTAACATCAAAATCAGACGGGGTAAGGTGTTCTGTTGTTGCTGGCAAACCATCAGCAGTCATCAGCATAATCGGCCCGTCAATCGCGTCATTAGGATCATAACCAGGCGGGGGGCAATTGTCTATCGGGCAATCCATATTAGGCAAAATATTTTTATTTGGCGCCTCAATAATAACCTGGTCAAAATTTTCAGCATAATCATAAGAACAGCGCCAGCTTGTACCGCAATCGGGATATTCTTCTTCAACATTAAAAGCTAATTTGTTATAATCCGCTTCACCTGTGTCCTCATCAATTCCTGTAAAATAAACCCTTCCGTTTCCGCAGCCAAAATAACAGCCTTCCAAAGTCACCCAAGTGCCAACTGCGCCGCTTAAGGGCGAAAAATTTCTAATATAAGGAGTGCACAAACCATCAATGCAACTGCTGGTACCCGGACCGCAAGCCAAACAATCCTCATCAGTCCGGCAAAAATCCCTGGCTTTTATTTCACATTCTGAATAACGATAAAGCCTGTTATGCTTAGATTGATCTACTGGATGGATGCTTGTATGTGGCACATCATTCCAGGCCGAACCTAACCAATATTTATTATTTTTCCAGTCATAATGGCCGTGATATTCTTTAGTATAAAATTGCGGCGTCCACTGACCAGTAACAAATTCTTCTTTACGCCAGTCAATAATCTGGGTAAAACGGTTCATATATAAATACTCGCTATCAGCAGCTAAAAAATGACGCAGGCCCCCGCCCAAAGTACGCAAGTAAGTATCATCCGGCACATCAAAAACACTAAATTCTTTTATTAATCTCCAATTGGTATCAAAAACCTGAAAAGAATAGCCATCTCTTCCTTCTGGCGTGCCCAAGGAATAAACAAAAATATTATTGCCATTAGAAGCCATTTTTGGAGCAAGAAGAACATTATTAACATTAGCTTCAATTGTCTTAAAATTATCATAATTAGCATGATACAACATCTGCGGAATTTTCTCCCAAGCAAAACTATAAGTGCCAGAATCTTCATAAAAAATTACTTGCGGCAGCCAAAAGCCCCTTAGTAATGCCCCTCCAGCCCTATTTATATAATGCAGTCCAAAATATAATTTTCCTTCTCTAGTCATAATTAAAGAACCGGGAGCATTATATGACCAGGCATTACTATTGCATACACTAGGCGTTGTAAAAAGCCAAGATCCTGTAGCTTTTGTACAATCAAACTGATATTTTTTATAAACCCTGCCCCAATCAGTGCCATTAAAACCAGTGCCAATTTTCCAGATTGTTCTTGGCGTATCTTCAGCGCTGATATAGCTTTGCAATAAACTTTGCGAAATCCAATTAACACCCGTAGTATAAAGATATGCGCCGTCAGAAGCAGATAAACTTAAAAGAATCTCTTCGTATGGTTCTCTTTGTCCTTGGCTGTCTAAACTATAAGTTTCTATTGGAAAGCCCCCGTCCCTGGCGCTGCGGACGCCTAAATAGCCGGTTTGGCAAATATCACTAATAGTCATGAAAATAGGATTGCTTGGCACATCCTGATAAATAATTTCATATTCTCCGCTTGGGCACCAGTTGCCAATACTAAAACCAACACAGCTTCTGCCTGTTTCTAATCTTTTAACCACTTTTACATCGCCTGTTATAGCGCCAGCCGGGATCACGCCTGCTAAATTTCTATTGCTCCACAAATTAATCTCAGCCGGATTATTAAAAGTAAAAACCAAATCGCTTAATTCTTTCTCATTGCCAAACCTGTCGCCTTCAGCAAAAACCTGATCGCCAGGCGTGCCAGTCTTAGAGCGGTTATCAATACTACAACTTCCTCCCGGGCAATTAGCATTGCTTTGGCAGATAAAACCGCTTTTTGAACCGCCATCACAAGTTTTAAAAACAGTATAAACATCGCACAAGCCCGCGCCCAAAGGATTATTATTAACAGTAAATCTGACCCGATTGCTTTCTAATCCCTTGGCTGTTTTAATATAAACATCGCCGCTTTGCGCGCCTTCTGGCACAATAGATAGAATATAAGTATTGGTCCACCTGACATAACAAGGCGCCAGTTCAGCTTCTTGGTTATTATAAAAATAAACTTCGCCTTCATCGTGACCAAAATTATAACCTTTGATAGTCACCCACTGGCCTTTGGGCCCATTATCAGGCGAAATCGCAGTGATTACCGGAGCAAGGTAAAAAGGCAGCTCATTGCTGTCTAAGGAAATAATACCCACTGTTTCCCCTGTTTCAAAATCTTCAACTTCATATACATGTTTATAATACTCGCCTGAACCGTCAATATCAGCAAAAACCTCTCCTTCATCCCAAGCGCCGCTTTTGTCTCCATCAATATATGGCTCAGAATAAGGATCAATACTGGCAAAAACCGGAATTTCTGGAGAGCCAACATCGCTAAAAGGATTAATTGTATTGATTAAAATATTGGCCCAGCTTCTGATGTCAGCCAGATCAATTATTTCATGATTAAACAAGGTGTAGCTTCCAATCTCGTATTCCCTGCCCTGCCAAACAGTCTTATGCGAATCGCCAAAATTATCTCCGCCCAAAGCCACTTGCGTGCCTTCCAGGCCAGAATCCGGCACTAAACTGCATAAAAAAGGATAAACATTTTCACTGTATTTAAAAGTCTGTGCGCTTATTGCTTCACCGCTGGCTGTGCGGACTTTTATCTGGGAATTATTTTTAGCGCCGACCCGCTTAAAAATTTCACTCTCGCTTAAAGCTTTGTTATAAACCACAATCTCATCAAGGTCTCCGCTGAAATTATTGGCGCAGCCGCCCAGGCAAGCTGATTTGAAATTATTATTTTGATAAATCGCGCCTTTGAACTCGTATTCTTGCTTTTCGCCATTCAAATAAATTTTAATTTTTTGGCCGTCATAAACTCCGGCAAAATAATTCCATTCATTTAATTTAATCCTATCCAAAGGCAAAGCCGCGTATCTAAAACTAGCTGTTTGGGTTTCTTCATCAGCAATCAATACCCTAAAACAGAATTGATTTGAGCCTCCGCAATTTAATACGCCCAAAGCTAAATTATTAGCTTCAAAAATTGTCTTTAAAGAAGTATTGGCAGGCTTAAACCAGCCTTCAATGGTAAGTCCGCTGTCAAAAACAAATGAAGGATTATCATTTATATTAATGCGGTTGTTATTATTAAAACTAATGGCCCGGCCAAATCTGCCCTGGTCAATCCTGAAATTTAGGGCCGGGTCAGCCAGCGTCATGTTTTTAAAATCATTGGCTGAATAATCTTTTATTTCCCCGCCAGTTTCTTCAAAGCTTAAAAGCAAAACCTGCCCCAAAGCCAAGCCAAAATTTTTCTTGACATTTTCAGCAGTCAAAACCCGGTTATAAACAGCAAAATTATCCAGCCGGCCCTGATAAAAATCCTGGATACCATTGCCGCTGTTTTTAGCGCCAATCAAAACATCAGTCTTATTAGCCACATCAGCCAAAAATCCTTTAGTGGAAAAATTACTGGCAGCAAAAACCGAATTTCCGCCACTAATATGATAAAATTTCATGCCATTAATATAAAAAACATATCGGCTGCCGTCAAAAGTATAAACCAGATGGTTCCATTGGTTTGATTTTACGGCTCCGGCAGAAACTGAATTGGTCGTCTCATCAATTGTTATGTAAATGCGGTTTGTTCCGCTGTCATAATCAATACTAAAAATATTGATAGCTGTGCCGTCAGAAGCGCTAAACAAGGCCTGGCGGCCGGTTCCCTCGGGCTTAAACCAAAATTCCAGACTGCCGGTGTTTAAATTTAAATTGTTAAGCAGTTTTACATAAGCTGATTGGCCGTCAAAATACAAAGCCCGGCCAAACTGGTCATTTATTCTTTGCGCGCCTTTTATTTCACCGTCAAAATTACCGACTTTATCTTCCAAAATTACATTGCTTAAATCTTCCATATCATAAAACAAAATCATGCCTGGTTCTTTATCTGGTGTCGGTAATCTATAAGTTCTAGCTGGCTCGCTGCTGACCCTGGCTGCTTTGGGAACAATGACTTGAATCATGGTGTCTGTCCAAGAATTAGGGCAATCAGCCAATTCAGCTGCTGCTTCTTCAAATAAAACACGGCTGGCGCCCTGGCTGTCCCCAAAATTACGGCCATAAATCGTCACATAAGCATTAATATCCGGGTGCATCAAGCCATTGTCAGGATGGATCCTGAAAATTTCTGGAATATTCAAATCTATTGACAAGCGGTTATTATCATCTTTTTTATCCAAGGCTTGAGCCGCCACATAAACCAATCCCTGTTTAACTGGCGTGGCTATTTGCTTATACCTGACCCGGCCGGCGTCTGTTTCGTTTTCTGAAATCAAGGCTATGCCATAATTATTTAATAAAGCTTGAGCCGCTTCTTCCTGTCCATTGCTGTAAACTTTATACCAGCTCCAGTTATAAATATCGCCGTTTAAAATATTGCAATTTTCAGCCAAAGCAAAAGCATTATATTCCTGGGTCTGGGACATGAAGCGAATTACAGCATCTGGCGGATTAACTACAACTTTATCAATCTCGCAAGGTTCGGCTGAATTTCTGATCCTAAAAGCCCAGGCATAATCACCGCCCGGAATCCTGTCAAAATCTCCATCCAGCATAATATTTTGGGCTGACTTAATGCCCTGGTCTCCGCTTCTTAAAGTTACTTTATACCAGGTATTAGGAATTAAATCCCCCACCGGCTTAAAAATAAAACCAATATCATCCATTGGCTCAATAGCGGAAGATGAAATCGTATTGCCGCACTGGGTTTCATCAAAAACATTACCTGTGCCGCAATTTTGAACCAAGATAGTATTTTCATTTAAAGTAGTTGTGTTCATTTCCTGATTAAAACGGGCTGAAATCCAGATATTAGCGCAGTTATCAGTAGAATTTTTCCAAGGAGTCGGGCTTTGGGTATTTTCCCCGCAAGGCAATTCTTCTACAACCTGGGGCGGCGTAAAAACATCAGGAATCTCGCCAGTAGTAAAGCTCCAAGAATAAGTACACATTGGCGCTATTTCTTCAGCGCATTCCTCTAGTGGCAGGCAAATTCCGTTTCTTTGACAGCAAACCAAACCCGGAGCGCAAATGTCTGGATCATCGCGGCAATCCAAAACTTCAAATTTGATCTGGTTGCTTCTTATGCCAAATTGGTCAATTAATTGCACTGGCCCGGTTTCTGCTCCGACTGGCACTGTCATGGGTAAGTCACTGTCTATTTGGCCGGATCCGACTTGTCCCCCTGTCCAATAATTTGCCAAATTATCAACAACCTCTTTGTTTTGCCAAAAATTCACTTTTGTCTGGCCAGCCAAATAAGAACCAAAATTTTCACCATACAAAGTCACGCCAGTTGTGCCAATCGGCCCTTGGTCAGGCTGAATGCGGCAAATGCCAGGCCTTAATGGGCAGGTATTAGGATCCCTTTGGCAACGGTTAAAATTAACAGTATTGCTAAACAAGCCGTTTTGAGTTTCTACTACGATCTGGCTGTTGGTCAATGCTTGGCTTGGCACTTTAACCACAATATAACTGTCATGCCAATAAGCATTGGCGCAACCAGCCGGAAAATTAGTATCAGCCGCTTGCCATTGTCTAAAATCAGTTTCACCTTCAGTATTTAAAAACCTGACCAGGCCGATTTCATTGCCAAAATTGCTGCCAAAAATAGTCACATACTGGCCAGTTGGCCCAAAATCAGGATCAATATAATCAATACGCGGAGCCACAGCCGAAGGCAGAATTTTAAAATTATAAGGGTTGCTGTTTAAAGGATTGCCGTCTTCATCTTCTGTCTGAACCTGGACCGGCAAAGTAGCAGGCTCAATATTAGGCGCTAATAAATTTTTTATTAATAAATCAGACCATTCCCAATTAGCTTTATTATCAAACTCCAGACCGCCAATCAAAGCCCGGCCAATAATTTCCCCAAAATTTTTACCGTCAATTTCAACCTGCTGGCCAAATTCGCCTTCGTCAGGATTCAAACCGCAAATGCTCGGCCGATTAATATCATTAATCACAAAATCCAAAACAACGCCCGTATCATTGCTTGTAGTATCTTCTAAATTATCAGCATTAATCAATTTTAACGGGCCAGTCACCGCGCCTTCAGGAATTTCAATAATCACCTGGTTATCCTTCCAGATATTTTCTGCTCCGCAGCCCATTGGCAAAATTGCTGCTTTATCATCATTAGGGTTTGTTTCATCACCTAAAAATATCACCTGCCCCAAGCTGGAACCAAAACCTCGGCCGATTATTGTCACAAAATTGCCAGGCGCGCCATTATCAGGTATAACATCAGTAATTACCGGCAAATACTGACAAGTGCAATTTTCAGCGCTGGAACAATACAATCCCTGGGCGCACTCGCCAAGCTGACAGCCCGCTACCTCTGGTTCAGCATCGCAACCTTGGCCTGGTCCGGGCAAAACCGGTTCCTGGCAAGTACAATCAGCAGCGCAAACCAAGTCAGGATAACAGCCTGCGTCAGTGCAAGCCGGCGCATCAGCGCAAGCCTGACCAATGTACGGCAGACAATATTCTGCGTCTGCGCAACGGCCATTCAAACAGCAACCAGTCAAACAACCATCGCCTGTCTCGCAAAAAATATCAGTCCATAAGCCATTACTGGTTTTATTAGCGCTGGATATTAATTTTACAAAGCCAGAACTGGTCAAAGGCACGCTTGTTTGAGCAATTTCTTCTCCCCAATCCAAAATATCAGCCTCTTGATTATTAAAAGTCACTCTGCCTTGAGCCGCGCCAAATCTTTGGCCTTTTAATTTTCTGCTATCTTCAAATTGAGCACTATAAACTTCATTATCATTTTCATCCAACAAACAAATTAAAATAGGCTCATCAGATAAATTTTCTCCGGTTAAAGTAAAAATATCCTGACGATTTCCAATGCCCCAATCCTTGTCAAAGGTTGACAAGTTTTCAGCAGTTACAGCTACAACATGATAATCATTGCCAGCTAAAGTTAAATCTTCCGGAATTTTAATCACCAAACGGCTCAAATCACTATTTGCTATGGGATTAAACCACCCACTATCAGTATCCTTGCATTTTAAAACCTCTACTTCGTATCTATTGCTGTCTTTATCTATCATGAAAATTTCGCCCGGAGTTGCGCCAATATTGCCAGCAGTCACTGTCACGCCCGCTCCCCGCAAACCGCTATTAGGATCAATACAAAGCCAAGGGAACGTATCGCCTGTAGGATCAGCGCAATAACTTGGCGGCGGCGGAGTGGGGGTTGGCTCTGGTGACGGGCCAGGTTCTGGACCGGACGGCAGGCCGACCACGCCGACCAAAGTGCTTAAAATAAAACTAGCTATTGCAAAAGCAGATAAAATAATGACCAAGCCAATAAGCGCGCCAGTCAAAAGTTTTTTTGCCCTGTCTATTTTTTCCGGCATGCCAGCAGCCGTCATATATAAATAGCCGCCATAAATTATTAAAGCCACGGCCACAATGCCCAATAACCCCAAAAACACCCTGATTATATTAGCGATTGTCACCCTGATATCCTGAGTGCCTAAACCTGTTTGAGCCCCGTATTCCAAACCGACTTCCAGCTCAACAGCCTGGATCTGAATAAATGCCAAAAACAAGCCTAAAAGTATAGTTAAGCCGAAAAAAACTACTCTTCTTTTTTTAAATAAATTTATCATAAATTTATTATTGATTTGGCTGAAAATTAATCTCTATGCTGTCCGGAAATTCAGTTGCTAATAAAATTCCGTCTAAATGAAACAGTGAAAAAAACCACCATTCGGGCTGTAAATTATTATTAAGTTTAAATTTATCAACGCTGGCAATTGGAATAAGCATGGATTTTATTTGACAAATAATGATATCTGGAATGTTCCCCAATCCAGAATATATCATTAACCCAGTCATACTGGCCATTAACTTCATGTGTTATATTATTATGCGACCACCAGGCCTCTAGCCATTCTTCAGTGCGCCAATTAATAGCTGTTATTTTTCCACGTCTCATCCAGGGAATAATGTAAATAATATCATCAACCGCCACAAAGCCAGTTAAGACCTCTGGCATGCCTAAACCTTCAGGATCATTAGGCATGATAAAATCCTTAACCAGTGTGATATTATCACCATTTATTGCAAAAACCTTGATTTTTACACCAGTTGGGTTAGTATTTCTACTGCCTTCTGGCCCAAGCGTAAATAAATAATCACCATTTGAAGTAATATTACCAGGATTATAAGGCCAGCCATTAATATCGTATAAACTCGTTGGCAATAAAACATTTTCAAACCAAAACGCCATTTCCATTTCCCCATTATAAGGATTAGCAACTGGCGCATCACTAAAAACAAAGCGATTAATATAATTATTAATACCATCCCAGCGTCTTCTTCCGGCATAAAAATGACCGTCTTTATGATAAGTCATAGAAGTTAAGGGAAGCCTATATTCATAGCCTGTTTCCAAAGAATAACGATCGCGCCAAACATATTGTTCAACTATTTCTCCCAAATTTGTATTGCCAAATCCTGTGCCGATTTTATAGATGATATTATAGCCATCTGTGCCTGGTATATTACCCCATAAGTGCGGTTGACATTGTTGCCATACCACCAGGCTCTGGTATACAAATATTGACCGTCAGTAGCAATCACAGCAGCGTCATAATATTTAGCTTCGCCTTGTTCATCATAAGCCCTGATTGGAAATCCAGACAATTCAGCGCTATCAGTACAAATCTTTGCCAGACATATTGGTGTATCTTCATCAATAAGCAAACCCATGTCTTCTCCATCAGCTTCATCGTTTCCATCTGACCAACCATTATTAATATTCTGATTTATTGATTCGCCATTGCCAACCATTTCCACTCCTGTTGTCTGCAAAAGCTTGCTTAAAATATAACTAGCCAAACTATACGAGGCCAAAATAATTGCCAAACCTATAATAGCTGAGATAAATATCTTGCGCACGCTGTCTAATTTTTCCGGATCACCTTTGCTGCCCATATAGAGAGTCCCGGCATAAATTATCAATAAAACAAAGACAATGCCCAAAATCCCCAAAACAACCCTGATTATTTTGGCTATTGTTATCCTGACATCCTCTGCCCCTAAACCAGTTTGCTCTCCATAACTTAAGCCAATATCAATAGTTTCTGATAGCGCAAAATCCAGATTAAATGAAAATAACAGATAAAAAGAACAGATTAAACTTATTATAATTAATATCGTTTTGAATTTATTTCCAGCCCTCATTTTTTTAAATTAAAAATATGAAACTTGACCATATATTATTAGTTTGGCTGAAAATTAATCTCTACGCTGGCAGGAAATTCAGTTGCTAATAAAATTCCATCTAAATTAAGCGGTGAAAAAAACCACCATTCGGGCTGTAAATTATTATTAAGAACAAAACTATCAACACTGACAGTAAAATCTAATTCTTCCAAACCATCACCCAAATAAATTATTTCTCCGTCTGTTCTTGAACTAAACCAAGTGTTCCCATAAACTATTTTATCCCCTTCTTCCCTGCAATAATCAGTGACATGAGTTGGATCATCCAAAAAATAACAATCATCTGCTTCAATGCCAGCAATCCAACCATCATATTTTCCACCGCCGGAGATTGATCCATATCTGCCATGAATATTAATCCAGTAATATTTTAAAGATTCAGGATTTGATGTATCAGTATAAATAAAAGATATTGTTCTGTTATTTTTTAAGGCTTGCTGAAAAACTCCATCATAATCATCCAAATTATAAATATGGGTGGAGGCAAGCCTGTGATCATAAAAATCCAAAACTTCTTTTGCAAAATCAAATGAATCTGTCTGAATATGTTGTCCATTATAATTTAAAACAAAGCTATCAATTTTGTTCTTTTCATCAATATAAGGCAAGCCGCCGTCTTCTCCATCAGCTTCATCGCTTCCATCTGGCCAGCCATTATTAATATTCTGATTTATTGATTCGCCATTGCCAACTATTTCCACTCCTGTTGCCTGCAAAAGCTTGCTTAAAATATAACTAGCCAAACTATACGAGGCCAAAATAATTGCCAAACCTATAATAGCTGAAATAAATATCTTGCGCACGCTGTCTAATTTTTCCGGATCACCTTTGCTGCCCATATAGAGAGTCCCGGCATAAATTATCAATAAAACAAAGACAATGCCCAAAATCC
>DSBA01000073.1 GCA_011046145.1 Candidatus Uhrbacteria bacterium
TTTAGTTAAATGCAAAAAAAACAGAAATCTAAAATTAAAAAAACAAAAATTTTTTTATCAAAATTCTATAATGACATAGACAGGTCTTTTAAATTTTTTATAATCGCTTTACTTATAGGCTTGCAAATCGCTTTATTAATAACTTATGGTTATTTTTTGTTAAAAGATAAAATTATAGCAGGGGAAGGCATAAGAGACACATTGACTTATCAGGGCAAAATAGCCAATTCTGAGGGGGTGCCGCCACCTGATGGGCAATATAATATGCGTTTTAGAATATATAATCAATCAACCGGCGGAACTTTGTTATGGACAGAAACCTGGGATGGCACAAATCAAGGCATTGCTGGCAGTAAAGTTAGTGTTACAGAGGGAATTTTTACAGTAGAATTAAATTCTTTATGCGGCAACTGGGTGGGTGCCTGCGCTTCAAATGGGGGGGTAACTTTTCAGACAGATAGTTTTTATCTGCAGGTAGAATTGGATTATGATGGTGATGGAGATTATGAAGAAGTATTTTTACCCAGAAAAAGATTTACCGCCACCCCATTTGCGATGAATGCTGATAAATTAGACGGCTATGATTCTTCAGATTTTGTTTTTAAGGCCGGCGATACAATGATAGGCACTTTGGCGGCTCCGCAATTTATAGATAATTCTTTGCTGGCATATTATCAATTTAATAACAATGCTAATGATTCATCGTTTAATTCATTGGATGGAGTATTGCAAAACAGCCCAAATGTTAATAATAATGTTTTAGAGCTAGATGGAATAAATCAATATGTTTCAGTCAGTGATGACGAATTATTAAGTTTTGGCAATGGCATAAACGATAATCCTTTTAGCATATCAGGCTGGATCATGGCTGAAGATATGGCTGATTTTATAATTTTAAGCAAAGGAGTTTTTGGCGTATCAGGTGAATACCAATTTTTTACAGATAGTAATAAAAAATTAAATTTTTTATTATATGATGAAGCTAATAATGCCCAAATAGGCAGAATTTATAATACCGAGCTGATTGAATTTGAAGGATATTGGTTATTTTTAACTGCAACATATGATGGGACAGGAACTTCAAGCGGCATTAAAATATATTTAAACAGCGAACAAATTGATGATTTTAATAATAATTCTGGTTCTTATACTGCTATGGATGATTTGGCTGCGGACCTTTATATCGGAAGATATAATACAAAATATGCCAATGGCCGAATTGATGATTTGAAAATTTTTAATCGCGAATTGACAGCCAATGAAATTATGGAAATGTATGAAAGTGAAAAAAGAAACCATATTCATGCTAATAAAATGACAATAAAAGATATTTATCTTGGGGCAACTAATGCAAATGAAGGCGGTTATTTAACTTGGGATAATAAATATAACCGTTTTAAATTTAATGCTGAGCTTTATGCTCCAAATAGTCTTCCTTATTTTAATAACAGTATTGGTGACCGTGATTATACTTATTTGCTGCATGACAATAAAATTTTAGCTTATGATTTTCATGAATCAACCGGCACTACAATTATTGATCTAGAAGGCAATGCTAATGGGACTTTAAACGGAGGTGCAGACTGGACAAATAGGGGCTATATTGGTTATGGCATGAAATTCGGCAATGACGGAGATTATATATCTTTCTCCAACCCTGGATTATTATCAAACAAAGGCAGTGTAGAAATGTGGGTAAAATTAGATGACATAGCAACTTCTTCTATAAATTATTTGCTTAGAATGTGGTCAAACGCTTCAAACCAGATAGCTATTTACAAACAAAATGCCGCGGATTTATATGTTGCAGTAGGGGACAGCGGAGCTGTTGATACTGGCTGGAATTTTCCGGATACCAATTGGCATCATATTGTTTTAATTTGGGAAGAGGGGGCGATTGAGGTTTATGTTAATGGTGTTAATTTAAATATTAGCGATACTTATTCATCATTAGATACTAATACTTTTAATAATTTTTATTTGGGTTCTTCAGCTACTGCAAATACCAGCCTGAATGGGACGCTAGATAGCGTAGCCATGTATGACAATGTTTTAACAGAAATAGAAATAAAAAACCATTATAATGCTGCCTTTAATAACCTATATATAATAAATAATTTTAGCGATGGCAATATTAACGCAACTTTAAATAATTTATACAGTTTCCCAAGTATTTTAAACGGCTTAAATAACCCGATAGATCCAGTTTATTTTAACACTCCCAATAAAGTGCTTGCTCTAGCATTTTCAGAAGGAGTTGGAAAAACCACTGCAAGTTCAGTAAATGAATTCTCCGCTGAAATTAATGGAGCTGACTGGACAAAAGCAGGTTACTATGGTTATGGTCTGAAATTTGACGGCAAAAATGATTATTTAGTTATTGCTGATAATGAACATACTAATTTTGGCACAAATAATTTTTCCATTGAATTTTGGCTAAAAGGTTATAACGATAATTCAGGAAAACCTAATAATCCAGATGCAAGGATTATTTCTAAAAAAGACAACAATTCTGGTTATGAAATAATGTTTGCTGACAATGACAGAATAATTTTCTTTTTAGGCGATGGTTCTAATACCTACACTGCAAATTCGACCGGTTTTGATCTTTCTGATAATAAATGGCATCATATAATTTTTACAGTTGACAGGTTTAATCATACAGCTACCTTAATCAGAGACGGCTGGTCTATTAATACTTTTGATATTTCAAGTGTAACCGGCAGTCTGGATAATCCAGCGGATTTATATATTGGCAGTGATGCAGCCAGCAACTTTTTTAAAGGCACTCTTGATAGCATTATTTTTTATAATGATAAATTATTAAACATTTACGATTCGTATAATCGTATTAAAAATTCTCCGGAATTTTTAATTATTAATAATTCAAATGTTAGCGCTGGTAATTCTGCATTAGGCGTAATAAATCAATCAAATGATGGTTTTGCCGCTATTTTGGCTTTGACTGGAAGTGATAATGAAAGTGCCCCTTTACTTTTAAGCAATTCAGCTGAAACAAATGATATTTATAAATTTTTAAGCATAGGACAATTAAATAACGCCGCCGTGACTATTTTTGGCAATTTGAGTTGGGATAATGCCAATAATAAATTTATTCTGGATAACAATTTGCAAGTTAGCGGCGATCTGGAAATAAATTTTTTGCAAACTGATGAAAATGAATATATTGCATTTGATGTAATTAAACATACTCTTACTTCTTCAGAAGCCAGCTTAGGCAGCTTTAGCACATCTTGGGATAAAGCTCTCGCCAGTAAAATCGTAATGCTTGATTCTGTTTGTATGCATGCAACTGATTCAACAGTTACGACTAATGATTTGACATATGGCGGTTGTATTAATGCTTTAAAATATGACGGTACTGATATAACTGTGTATGACCAAAATAATGTTTGGGATGAAGATGATATTGTAACAATTTTTATCACCTATGAGAAATAATCAAAATTTATGATTACTAAAAGAAAAAAAATTAATTGGGCTTTAATTATATTCGTTTTTATTTTAGGCGTATTGATTACAAGCTTTGTTTTTTTATCAATCAGTAATTATAAACAGGGAAAACAAATAAATAAATTAGCCAGCGAAATAGAAAAATTAAAAGCAGATGATATTGCTCTTGCTCAGATAATTAATAATTTAATAGCCCAGCTACAGGCAAATCGTTTAATTCAGCCATTTAATAACCAATAATATTTAAATATGCAACATATAAAAAATATCTTAAATAAGCATTTAAAACAAACAGGGCTGTCAAAAAATATCGAGACAGCCCTGATTATTGAAGAATTTTTAAATTTTTTGGAAAAAGAATTTGGCAGTATAATTTTAAAAAAAATTAAGCCGCTTTATATCAAAAACGGTATTTTAAGCTTGGCCTGTGTCAGCCCCGCGGTTGTTCAGGAAGTTAATTTCAAGAAAGAATTTTTGATTGACAAAATCAATCAAAAATTCAGGGGCGAGCCGTTAAAGGATATTAAATTTATTCTATAATTAGCGGATAATCAGGATTTGCTAAATTTTAAAAAATTTGTTAATATTAACCCATATTTAACTTTTTAAAAATATGTCTTTGCGCAATTACATCATCTTAATGGTATTGGCAACAGCCGCTTGTTCTTTGTCTTTTTTTGCTGTAATCTATTTTTTTGACCCTTTTGAAAGCGGTTTTAGGGCATTGTTCTTTTTTTATACCAGTTTATTTTTGGCCTTAATCGGCACTTTTTCTATTTTGGGGCTTTTTTTGAGGTTGATTTTTACTAAAGACAATTTGGTTTTCAAAAAAGTTATTGTTTCATTCCGCCAGTCAATTTGGTTCGCATTTTTAATTATTATCAGCTTACACATGTTAAGCTCGCAGCTTTTAGGATGGAAAAATCTTATTATTTTAGTTTTTGCCTTTACTTTGATAGAATTATTTTTTATAAGTTATAAGCCTAAAAAAAAGCAAAGAATATGAGACAAAAATTTTTATTTACAAAAACGAGAAAAGAAATAGGGGCGGAAGAAAAAAGTTTGAATGCTTCGTTATTAATAAAGGCTGGTTTTATTGATAAATTGGCGGCAGGAGTTTATATTTATCTGCCTTTAGGATTAAGAGTTTTAAGAAAAATAGAAGATATTATCCGCGAAGAAATGAATAGAATCGGCGGGCAGGAAATTTTAATGCCGGCCATGACGCCGAAAGAAATCTGGCAAAAAACAGATCGTTGGGACGCTTTTGACGCTTTGTTCAAATTTAAAGGCTATGATGAAAAAGAATATGCTTTGGGAGCAACTCATGAAGAAGTTGTCACTCCTTTGCTTAAAAAGTTTGTTTTTTCCTATAGGGATTTGCCAAAATATGTTTATCAGATTCAGACAAAATTCAGGAATGAACAAAGGGCCAAGGCTGGTTTGCTTAGAGGCCGAGAATTTTCCATGAAAGATTTATATTCTTTTCACGCTGATGAAAAAGATTTAGAAAATTATTACGAGATGGTTCAGGCCGCTTATTTTAAGATATTTGCGAGGCTAGGATTGGACAAGCTGACGCATTTGACTTTTGCCTCAGGTGGGGCTTTTGCCAAATATTCCCACGAATTTCAGACCTTATCAGAAAACGGGGAAGATCTTATATATATATGTCCCAAATGCAGACTGGCATATAATAAAGAAATTATTAATGAAATAGAAAAATGCCATGGTTGTAAGCTTGGCAAATCAGAATTTAAAGAAGCAAAGGCAATTGAAACAGGCAATATATTCAAGCTGGGAACTCGCTTTTCTTCTTCTTTTGAATTTAAATATGTTGATGAGCGCGGTAAGGAAAAAGACGTTTTTATGGGTTGTTATGGTATAGGGTCAAGCCGTATTATGGGATCGATTGTAGAAGTTTATAATGATAAAAAAGGAATTCTTTGGCCCAAAACAATAGCTCCTTGCCAAATTCATTTGCTTTCAATCGGAGAAAATAAAGCTCTTGCTAAAAAAACAGAATTATTATACAATGAGTTAATTAAGAAAGGTTTTGAGGTTTTATATGACGACCGGGATGAGTCAGCCGGCATTAAGTTGAATGACGCTGATTTGCTCGGCTTGCCATTGAGGCTGGTTTTAAGCGAAAAAACTCTAAAGAATAACAGCATAGAGCTTAAAAGCCGTAATTTAGACCGAATTGAATTAATAAAGATTGATAAAATCGTTAAGTATTTGGAAGATAGTTTAAACAAATAGAAGTATAAGATTTATAAATTAGTATTATTATGATTTTTGATCGAATTTTAGGCAAATTTTCAAAAGATATTGGCATTGATTTGGGCACGGCAAATACCATAGTATATGTAAAAGAAAAGGGAATCGTTATTAATGAGCCGTCTGTAGTGGCTATAAATTTGAAGACTGATCAAATTTTAGCTGTAGGAATTGAAGCCAAAAAAATGGTAGGAAAAACACCTGCCCATATTACAGCGATTCGCCCCTTGGTTGACGGTGTTATTTCTGATTTTGAAGTAACTGAAAAAATGTTAAAATATTTTATTGATAAAACCCATCAGGAGGGGTTTAATTTTTTGCCCCGGCCAAGAGTGGTGGTGGGAATTCCTTTGGATATAACAGAGGTAGAAAGAAAAGCGGTTGAAGACGCTGCGCTTTCTGCTGGCGCCAGGGAAGTTTATCTGGTGGAAGAGTCAATGGCCGCTGCTATTGGCTGTCGTTTGCCGGTTGAAGATGCAATAGGTAATATGGTGGTTGACATTGGCGGCGGTACAACAGAAATAGCCGTTATTTCTTTGGGTGGAATAGTGACTTGGAAAACTATTAAAGTTGCCGGTGATGAAATGAACAAAAATATTATTCAATATGCCAGAAATAAATTCAATCTGCTTTTGGGTGAAAAAGTAGCTGAAGATATAAAAATAAAAGTCGGTTCAGCTGCCCAGTTAAAGCAGCAATTAGAAGCTCAAATGAGGGGCAGGGACTTAGTTACTGGCTTGCCTAGAGAAATAATTGTTAATGATGAGCAGATTAGAGAAGCTTTAAGCAAATCAGTTAGGATGATTATTGATAATATTAAAGCGACACTAGAAATTACCCCACCTGAATTAGTTGCTGATATTTATGAAAGAGGAATTCTATTGACAGGCGGAGGTTCTTTGTTAAAAGGTATAGACAGAGCGATTTCCAGGGCAACCCAAATACCTGTTTATGTTGCTGATGATCCTTTAACAGCAGTTGTGCGCGGCACAGGCTACCTTTTGGATGATTTGTCTTTGTTAAAAAAAGTCAATTCGCTTTCCCAATTTGACGACGCTTAAATATATGTAATATATGTAGTTATGGATAAAAATAAAAAAAACAAGCTTATTAAGGTCTATATCCTGGCAGTTATTATACTGCTTGTTTTTTTCTATTATTTGGGGGTTTTGGTTAAAGGTGAAAATTATTTTTTAAGTTCTTTTTCTTTATTGCAAAATAAAGGTTATGAATTTTTTACTAAATTCAGATATTCGTTTATTAGCTATCAGGAAGCCCAGGATTTAAAAAAGAAAAATGCGGATTTAAAACATGAGCTGGGCCAGTTGTATTATGAAAACGCGCAATTGCTTGCTTACAAGGTGGAAAATGAAAATTTCAGGTCAATGCTTAATTTTTTTGAAGAAAAGGATTTTGATTATATTGTCGCTAAAGTTATTGGTAGGGATTTGAATAGGAATAATACTTTAATTATAAATAAGGGATTAAAAGACGGCATTAAAAATGGTTACGCAGCAGTAGTAGGGGAAGGTATGATCGTTGGTAAAGTAGTTGAGTGTAAAGAAAATCTTTCAACTGTTTTATTGTTGACTGATCAAGCTAGCCAGCTAGCTGTAAGCGTTGTTTTCAGCAATAAGACTACGGGTTTGGCCAGAGGCGAGTTTGGTTTGAGCATTAAGGTTGATTTTATTCCGCAGGATATAAAAATTGCTTTAGAGGATATTTTTATTACGTCTGGTTTAGAAAAAAATATTCCTAGGGGTTTGGTTTTGGGCAAAGTGAATAGGATTATAAGCCATGAAAGCGATTTATTCAAGACAATAACGATTAATCCTTTTATTAATTATGAAGAAATAACTAATTTAAGCGTTATTTTGCCTCAAGATTATAGCGATGATTAAATATATATATTATTTGCTTATATCCTTGTTTTTAGTCTTTATTGCTCAAAGCGTTTTGTCGCCTTTGGGGATTTTAAGCAATTTAAATTTATTGTTGGTTGTTTTGGTTTTTATAACTGTTATTTTCGGCTTTAATTTAGGATTTATTTTTGCGGTTCTAATCGGGTTTTTAGCTAATATTTATTCTTTTTTGCCATTGGGCTCTTTGATTATCTCATATTTGGCAATAATAGCGGTTATTAATTTTTTTTATAAAAATGTCTTTATTAATTTTTCCTTTTATACGATTTTAATTTTAATTTTAATCGCTACTTTTTTAAATTTTTTTATAATTTATCTGCTTAATTTGTTTTTTTATTTCTTAGGCGTTGTAAGTCTTTATGTAATAGTTGATAAAATTTTCCTGCTCAACTTGCTTTGGCAATTTTTATTGAATCTTCTTTTTATAACGATTTTATATTTTATTGCTAAATTTACTATTAAAAAATTAAATTTAGCTTTTTTGATCAAAAAATGAAATATTTAATTAACAGAAAATATAAAAATTGCCAGGAAATTGATGAGAGTTTTTTTTATGAAGAAGATTCTAATCGTGAAACAGAAAAAAAGTATGAGGGTGAAGATAAGTTTTTAGGCAAGCATTTAACAGAAAAGAAAATTAATTTTATAGCGGCTGTTATAGCACTGGTTTTAATTGTTTTATTTGGCCGGGCTTTTGGGTTGCAAATAACGAAAGGAGAATATTATGAAAGCTTGGCAGAAAAAAACAGGATGAGAGAAAAGACAATTGTGGCTAGCAGGGGTTTGATTTATGATAAGAATATGAAACCTTTGGTTAAGAATTATCCGATTTTTGACGCTTTTGTCCTGCCAAATGAGTTATCTTTTAATCAATCAAAAAGAGAGGAGCAAATAGAGCAAATTGCCATAGCCATCGGCGAAGATTTTAAGAATTTGGCAGAGATTTTGGATAAGTATCCAAGAAATTTTAAATACCCTCTGGCAGTAAAGGAAAATATAGATTATGAAGAGGCCCTTTTGTTAAAAATAAAATCTGAACAAATGCAGGGTTTATTTATTGAGGCTATGAATCGAAGAGAGTATGTTTATTCTAATGAGTTTTCCCATATTTTGGGTTATATAGGGAAAATTGCGGACAAAGAATTAAATGAAAGAAAAGGATATTTATTGACTGATTATATTGGCAAAACAGGCTTGGAATCATTTTATGAAGATAGCCTAAGGGGTAAATATGGCAAAGAAATGGTTGAAGTTGATGTGGCTGGAAGGGAAAAAAAAGTTATTTACTATCAAGAAGTTGAAAATGGGAATAATTTAGTTTTAAGCGTTGAATCAGATGTCCAAAAAAAAGCAAGGGAAATATTAAATAAACATTTGGAAAAATTAAATAAGAAAAGGGCGAGTTTAATAATGTTAAATCCGCAAAACGGAGAAATTATAGCTTTGGTAAGTTTGCCGGATTTTGACGTTAATTTATTTAGCCGTGGTATTTCCCTGGAAGATTATAAAAGATTGACAGAAGACGAAAATAAGCCTTTATTTCCTCGTGCAATAAGAGGGGAATACGCTTCGGGTTCAACTATAAAGCCTGTGGTTGCGGCCGGAGCTTTGGAGGAAGATATTATTAATGAAAGAACTATCTTTTTAAGCACTGGCGGACTTTGGGTTTTTGATCGCTGGTTTTTTCCTGATTGGGCGGCTGGCGGTCATGGATTAACCAATATTTACCGGGCGATTGCCTGGTCTGTTAATACTTATTTTTATATTATTGGCGGCGGATATCAGGATTTTCAGGGTTTAGGAGCAGAAGGGCTTAAAAAATATTATGAACTTTTTGGTCTAGGACAAAAAACCGGTTTGGATTTAGGCGGAGAATCAGCTGGGCTAGTGCCCGATCCAGAATGGAAAAAGAGTGTTAAAAATGAAGATTGGTATATTGGCGATACTTATCATATGTCCATTGGCCAGGGCTATTTATTGGCCACTCCTTTGCAAGTGGCTAATTTTACCTCTGTTTTTGCCAACGGCGGCAAGCTTTTTCAACCGCATTTTGTTAAAGAAATAATTTCCAATACTGGCGAGGTCCAGAAGATTGAGCCAGTTATTATTAGAGAAAATTTTATCAGCCAGGCTAATATTAATATAATTAAAAAAGCCATGAGGCAGACTGTCACTTTGGGAAGCGCCCAATATCTGAATAATTTAAAAGTAGAAGTTTCTGGCAAGACAGGTACTGCCCAGTGGCATAGCAATAAACAGCCTCACTCCTGGTTTGCTGGCTTTGCCCCTTATGATGCTCCTGAAGTGGTTATTACTGTTTTGGTTGAAGAAGGCGGGGAAGGCAGCGCTGTCAGCGTGCCTATTGCTTATGATGTTTTAAAATGGTATTTTGAGGAGTATAAAAATGAATAAAAAATCGCTCTTTAATGGGGGCGATTTTTTTGTTCATCTAAATAATTTATTTTAAAATTGAACCAATAATTTCCTGATAGCCGTTTAAAAATTCTTTAGCTGCCATGGGTTTCCGGCCTTCAGGCTGGAGTTTTTTAAGTATAAGCGAACCTTGTTTGCAATTGATGGCTAAAGCCTGCTGTTTAGTTAAAAATGTTTTGCCGATTTCTGATTCGGCGCAGTTAATTTGAGGGTTTAAAATTTCAACTTCTAAAATTTTTAAAATTTTATTTTGCCAAGTTGTCCATGTGCCTGGCCAGGGATTTAAAGCCCGCACTTGGCGTTCAATCTCAAGGGCTGATTTGCGCCAGTCTATTTTACCGTCTTTTTTGGTTAAAATTTTGCAATAAGTAGCGCGGTTATCATCTTGTTTTTGCGGTTTAATTTGGCTTGATAAATATTTAGGCAAGGTGTCAATTAATAGATGAGCGCCTAAAATTGAAAGTTTATCATGCAGTGTTTTAAAATTGTCGTCATTAGTTATGGTTATAGCTTTTTGCGCCAGCAAATGGCCTTCATCCATTTTTTCATTAATTAACATAATTGTAACGCCTGTTTCTTTTTCGCCGTTTAAAAGGGCGGCTTGAATAGGGGACGCGCCGCGATATTTGGGAAGTAGGGAAGCATGAACATTAACGGCGCCGAATTTAGGTATGTCTAATAGTTCCTTTGGCAAAATAAAACCGTAGGCTGCGACCACGATTAGATCCGGCTTTAAAGCTTTTAAATGCTGAATAAATTCTGAATTATCTCTGATTTTTTCAGGCTGTAAAACTTTAAGCTTATTTGCTAAGGCTATTTTTTTAACAGGCGGGGCTGTTAAAATTTGTTTGCGCCCGATTTTTTTGTCCGGCTGAGTCACCACAGCCACAACATTATAATTATTAATTAAAGCGCCTAAAATAGGCACGCTAAATTCCGGCGTACCCATGAAAATAATTTTTGCATCTTTATTATTATTCATTTTTTATCAATTACTAAACACCTAATGCCTAATTATTATTTTTTATCAGTAATTAAAACTCCGTCCAAATGATCTACTTCATGCTGAATTACCCGGGCAAATAAACCGCTGGCTCTGAATTTTATTTCTTTATTGTCTTGATTTAAAGCTTTAACATAAATAATTTTGGATCTTTTAACTGGTTTAAAAATCCCCGGCACACTTAAGCAGCCTTCTTCTTCATTTTCTTTCCTTAATGATTTCCAGGTTATTGTAGGGTTAATTAAGGCTAAATGTCCTTTTTCAGTATTAATTACACAGAGTCTTATGCTTTGGCCTATTTGAGGCGCTGCCAGGCCAATGCCATTGGCTTTTTTCATTGTTTCAGCCATATTTAAAATTAAGCGCTTTATTTCTGGTGTTATTTCACTGATTTTTTTTGCTTTTTCTCGTAAAATAGGGTCGGGATTAGTTTTGATTTCTAGCCTTGACATTTTTGCAAATTTAGTATAAAATATATTATGTACTTTTAAAAATAACAAAAAAAGACAAAAAAGTCAATAAGAAAGGAGGGATGTATCGTGAGAATAGCCGTGATTATTGATGCTCCGAATGTTCGGGGAATGACCAAAACAATGGGAAAAAAAATAAATTTTAATGCTTTTTTGAAGCATATTAGAGGCCCGAATCGTCATTTGGAAATCTTGGAAGTTTTTTACGATGTCGTGCCTTTTAATGGTAACAGTAATTTATTTATTAAAAGTTTGGAGGATTTAGGCTTTGAGGGCATTCCTGTCCCCTTAAAACCATACGCGCCTCATGAAGACAATAAGGCTAATTTTAAATCTAGAACTGACCAGAAAATTACAATAGAAGTTCTTGATCATTTGCAGAATAAGAGATTTGATTGTTTGGTTTTTCTTTCCGGCGATTCTGATTATGAATTTTTACTTCAGAAATGCCAGGATGCAAAGAAAAGAGTTGAAGTCTGGGCAACATCCAGCACGCTTTCCAATGAACTCAAAAAAGTCGCCGATGCTTATTATAAGTTTGATGACCCCGAATTTAAGCACCTACTCATGAAGGTTACCAACAATTCGCCTTGGTGGAAAAAATAATTTGGGAGATGAAATATTTTTTTTAGCCCGTACCGAATAAGTACGGGCTATTTTAATTTTCTATTTGCTTGATTTATTTATAATAAATTTTCAGGGTCCTTATCTATAATTATATTTTCCGGCAAATTATTTAGAAAATCCAAATTGGATTTTCTATCCAAAATTTTCAGTACAATCTGCCAGCGGAAACGGCCCCGCACTTGTTGGGTGCGCGATAAAACAGGCGGATTAATAATTATATTTTTAGCGTCAATTTTTGAGCTTAAGGTTTTGTAAATTTTATTTATCTCTTCCTGTCCGCCAGCAAATTCAATGTTTTGATAAATCAACCGGATCAATTGGCAAAAAGGAGGATATTTGAAAGTTTTCCTTTCCCTGAGTTCGTTTAGATAAAAATTTTTGTAATCCAATTTTTTAAAAGCTTGGAAAATATAATTTTTTGGGGAAAAAGTTTGGATAATCATTTCCT
Organism: Candidatus Uhrbacteria bacterium; assembly: GCA_011046145.1. Classification (GTDB taxonomy): domain Bacteria; phylum Patescibacteriota; class Patescibacteriia; order CAIXNZ01; family CAIXNZ01; genus DSBA01. Next base: position 12,658 of record DSBA01000073.1, read on the forward strand.
TTTTTGGGTTAGAAATATAGAGCGCCAGTTTATATAAAAGGTTGAATGTTTTTTCAAAACTTTTAAAATCCGCCAGTGGAAATAAAGTGTCAGCATTTATAACTCCTATCAAGTTAATTTTTCCCCAGTTAATAAATTTAAAAGCGTACTGGGTGCCAATAATAATGTCGTATTTGTCGGAATCACCGTTAAATGGAGTTTCAATGTCAATTTTTAAAGTTTGGCTCTGGGAAAAGATTTTTTTTATTTCAATTTCCACTTTTTCCGTGCCCGTGCCTGTTAATTTAATTTCCGGACCTTTGCATTTTGGGCAGAATAAAAATAAATTTTCCTTATGGCCGCAGTGATGGCAGACAAGATGTTTGCTGGCATGCAGAGTTAATGGCAACTGGCAGACCGGACAAATAGCTATATAGCCGCAATCTTTGCAAGTTGCTATAGTTGCTAAGCCTTTACGGTTTAAAAATAAGAATACTTTTTGTCCGCGTTTTAAATTGTATTCTATCTTATCTGTCATTTCCTCGCTGAAAATTGAGTAATTAGATTTTTTAAATTCATCTTGGCGGTTTATAATTTTTATCTCCGGACTGGCTTTAAGTTTATCAATTTCCAAATATACCCATTTTTTATTTTGAATTTTAAACAAGCTTGAAAAAGAAGGAGTATTGGTGCAAAAAACAAGATGGCAATTTAATATTTTTTTTAATTTAAAAGCTACTGTCTTTGCATTGTAGCGAGGGGTTGGCTCTTCTTGCTTATGGTTTTCATCTTCTTCCTGGTCTATAATAATTAAATCCAAATTGTTAAAAGGCGCAAAAATAGCGCTTCTGGTGCCGATAATTATTTTAGCTTGTCCCTTTTTAATTTTTAGCCATTCCTGGAAGTATTTGTTTTTTGGCAGATCATTAAGAAAAACAGAAGTGACCCCTTTATATTCCAAAAGGTATTGGAAAATCTTTTCAATATCTGAAATTTGCGGAACAATTATGGCGATTTGTTTATTTTTTGCAAGCGCTTTTTCAATAAGGCTTAAATAAGCTTTAATTTTATTTTCCTGATAAAAATATCTTAATAGAAGCGGCTGTTTTTTTAGTCTAATTGAGCCAAGCTTAAAAGTTGATTTTGGCGGCGCAACAAATTTTATATTGTTTAAAAAAGAAAGCTTGCCTTGTCTGTCGCGTTTGGGTATTTCAGGAACCAGCATCTTGGTTAAAATAGCCTGAGAAACAAAATAATAATCTGACAGCTCTTTGATTAATGTTAATTGCCAGTCAGCTAAAAATGGCAGGGGATCAATGATTTTTTCAATTTTTTTTAATTTTTTTATCCCAAACTTTGAATTTTTAATTAAATTTAAAACAACCCCTTTAATTTTTTTGCTTCTAAAGGGGATTTCTACGAGCTGGCCGCTCTTGATTTGCCGGCTCATTTCTGCCGGAATTAGATAATCAAAATAATGCAAATCTCTTTTTAAGCGCGCCAAGGGGATTACCTGGGCTATTTTTTTAGCCATTTTGATTAATAATGAAATTTTTTATATTTAAAGAGGTTTTATAGGCGGCAACCTATTCTTCATGCCTTTCTACTTCAAATTTATAAACATGGAATTTTTCGCTTTTAGGGTCAATGCCTGCTTTTTGGCAGGCAATATAAATTTGCTCATCAACAGAATTAACGCCTTCTAGATTAGGCAAAAGCAGTCCGGTTTTTCGTCCTTTTTCTGATTTAACAATAACTCCGAATTTCCTATGATCTAGTTGGCTTATTTTTTCGTTTTCAACTTTTTGGGGCCCTGATAAAATATCTATGGTGATTTTCAAATCATTTAATTCCCCAGCTTTAACGGGCAAAAAGCGCGGGTCTTGGGTAGCGGCGGAAATTGTATTTTGGATTATTTCTTCTGCGATATTTTTATAAGCAGGGGAAAAAGTGCCGATACAGCCTCTTAATTGTTTTTTGTTTTTAAAGCAAACAAAAACCCCAGCGCGCTTAGTTAGAATTTGTTGGGGCAAATTTTGAGGCGCTTCAATAATTTCGCCAGTCAAAAGATAATGTTTGATGGCTTTTTTTGCTAATTTAATGCAGGGGTCCATATGTTTTAATATAACATAAAGGCTGAAAAATAAAAAACAACAAACTCTTTGTCATTCAAACCCCGATTAATTTTTTGTTTAGTTCTGAATGATAGTTTGTTATTTTTTACGTCAATTTAAAGTTTGCTACTAGATATCCGACGCCAAAAGGCCCTTCATAAGATATAATTTCAACTTCATGATCATATTCCTCGATTATGCCTAATAAAATTAGAAAAGAGCGTAGTCCGCATTCAGCCGCTCCTTCAATTAATTTTTCGTCTATTTTAAGTATTTCTTTATATTTTTTTTGTTTTAAAAATTCAACTAATTTTGTGTCAAATTCCTCGCCTTTTTTTGAATATCCGGCAGGCGCTTCTTTTGTCAAACAATGTGATAAGTCCCCAGATGCTATGACAGCGACTCTTTTTTCGCATTTGGCTATTTCTCTTTTTAAAAGCTGGCCAAATTGGAAATGAGCTTTGTAATCAAGCAGACTGTAATAAACGGGAATAATTTCCATATTTTTTAAATGGGGAGTCAGGTAATAAAGCGGCACGCCAATGCCATGGTCCAAAGTATTGGAACTTGATAAAACTAATGGCATGTGGTCTTCAACTCTTTCTTTGATGCGCAATGAAAGCATGGGGCTGCTTTTAAATTCCATTTTAGTTTTAAAATCTCCAAAATCTTCAAAACTAACCTGATAAGTAGAATTCAGATTTATTGAAAAGGCATCGGGAATTATTTCACCATGAGGAGAGATGATAATAATGACTTCTGGCTTGCTGGCATATAATTCCTTTTCTAATTTTTTCATGGCAGAGACTGTGTTTTTAATTTTGTCTAAATTGTCCTTGCCGATTGTGGGAATTAAAATCGGCGGATGGGGGACAATGGCAGAAAAAATTAGCATATTTTTATTTAATTAATGAATTTTTAATACCTAAATTTATAAACTTCTAAGATTATTTCTTAATTGAAAATAGATTGCAAATTATAAATATTGAAAATTATTTTGTGGCTATTTGCGTATTGGTTGGTAAGAGTAAATCTAAAGGTTGTCCCAATGGATGTAGTTCCGCTACTTTTTCGCTTACCGTTATAATGATAGACCACTTATAGCCTAATTGATTAAAAGTTTGTTCGTTAGCCAGCCACCTTCTTTGGCCATTGGAAATAACATAAACTTTTGGATCATTGGCAGTTTTAATTAAAGTGCCGTCAAAAAATTTAATACCGGTTGCGGCGGTCACATATTTATTCAGTTCTTCCGTGCTAACTTGGATTAATTTGTGATTTTTGTAATTAGCCAGCATGATTTCTTTGGCCAGAATCGGATATTTTATGCCGTCTTCAACATAATAAACTCCGCCGCTTTTATTATCCTGCAATAGGGCTCCTTGCGGATAAAGGCTGTTTAGCGTAATCATCCGACCTTCTTTGTAATGGCTCAATTCTTCGGCGCTGACAGCAATAACCTCGTCCGGATTATAACCGATAGAGCGGAAAACTTCATCGGACTCTATTTGTTTTTTCTCTTGATTGACAATTAAATAAATTTTATTTTCAGGCGATTTTAAGAGAGAGTAATTGGGATATTTAATTGGATAGCCAACTGGGTATCTTTGCAGGTCATTATACGCAACTTTAATTATATTTGAAGCATCATAACGGCTGGTCAGGGCGGTTTTGGACCAAAATGGTCGTCTCTGGCCATTTTCAATCAGCCAAACACCTGGTTGGCCTTCTTGCTGCAACAAAGAGCCATCAGGATATGTTTTAGCAAACCAGCGGTTCCAAATCAGCCAAAAATTATAATTCCCATGTATGTGCGGCGTATAAATATATAGATTGGCAGTAGCTTGATTGTAGATTAAAACATCCCTGCCGCTGATATTATACATTTTGCCGACCTGAAAGTTGAATTTTTCCGGATTTTCATAGTAATACCTGACGCGCCAAGTGGCTCTGTCAACTTGGATTCCAAATCCTCTATATATAGCGACTTGGGGGTCAGTCACTTGGCAGCCGTCGCAGACTGCATAGCCCATGGCCCAGTCCAGATTGTATTGGGAAGGACTTGGATTTGTAATCAGGCTTTGTTCTTTTTGTAAAGTAGTTAAAATCCATTTTGGCGAAATTTTATAAGTTTGAGCCGCATTATAAATAATTTCAGCTGCTAAACGTTCAATTCCATAAACATCAAGCGTCCTGTAATTTTTAAGAACGCCTGATTGGCTGTTTAGAAATTCAGAAATCGCGACTAAATCCATGGAATTGTAATCAAGCAGGTCAGTATTGCTGATAATTTCATTGGGATAAAATTCTAAAGCCAGCGCTGTTCTATTTTTTAAGAAAGTAAAAGGCGTTAGTGCCAAGTTTAAAATTGCTAAAATTGTGATAATTTTGAATATTTTCATATTTCAATTTTAGCATAAGCAGAATTAATTTTCAAATAAAAACCAATTAATATTAAGTTTTAAATGTTATTTTGTTTTGTTGGACATCAATTTTAACCTTTTGGTTTTCTTTAATTTTCCCTTCAATTATTTGCAGGGCCAAATCATCAAGAATTTGGCTTTGAATAACGCGTTTAAGCGGCCGAGCGCCAAATTGGGGATCAAAGCCTTTTTCTGACAAAAACTCCTCTAATTTTTTAGTAAATTCCAATTTTATTTTTTTATCCAAAAGGCGTTTTTTGACAATTTCCAACTGTAATTCAATAATTTTTTCAATCTCCTTTTTGCTTAAGGGATGGAAAATAATAATTTCGTCCAGGCGGTTTAAAAATTCCGGCTTGAAATGATTTTTTAAAGCTTCGTAAACATTTTCCTTTATTTTTTCTTCGTCTATTTTTTCTTGGCTTTTAGCAGTTTTATCTTCAAAGCCCAAAGCAGCTTCTTTTAGCAATTGATTGCCTAGATTAGAAGTCATAATAATAATAGTGTTTTTAAAATTAATAACCCTTCCCTTCGCGTCTGTTAATCGGCCATCGTCCAAAAGCTGCAATAAGACATTAAAAACTTGCGGATGGGCTTTTTCAATTTCATCAAATAAAACCACAGAGTATGGCCGGCGCCTGACTTGTTCGGTCAATTGCCCGCCCTCTTCATAGCCGACATAGCCAGGAGGCGAACCAATAAATTTGGAAATAGAATGCTTCTCCATATATTCTGACATATCAACCCTGATAATTGAATTTTCGTCATTAAACATAAATTCAGCCAAAGCCTTGGCCAATTCTGTTTTTCCTACGCCGGTTGGCCCTAGAAAAATAAAAGAGCCGATGGGCCTGTTTGTTTCAGCAATGCCGGCCCGGGATCTTCTTAAAGCATTAGCAATAGCTTTTATGGCTTCATTTTGACCAACCACCCTTTTACTTAATTCTTCTTCGGCTTTAACTAATTTTTCTGATTCGGTTTCCAGCATTTTAGATACAGGGATGCCTGTCCAGCGGGAAACTACAGCGGCGATATCTTCATCTGTCACTTCTTCTTTTAGAATTTTATGGTCTTTTTGGATATTGGCTAATTTTTTTTCTAAATTCTTAATTTTCTTTTCCAGCTCTGGGACTTGGCCATAGCGGATTTCCGCGACTTTTTGCAGTTCTGATTTACGTTCTAAAATATCAGCTTCTTGTTTTAAAGAATCAATTTCTTTTCTTGCTTCTCTGATTTGGGTAATAATTTCTTTTTCATTTTTCCAGTGAAGTTCTAATTGCTTTGATTTCTCTTTAAGGTCATTTAATTCTTTTTCCAGGTTTTTAAGATTTTTTTTAGAATCATCGTCTTTTTCTTTTTTTAAAGCGGCTTTTTCAATTTCCAATTGTTTTATTTTGCGTTTAATCTTGTCTAATTCTTCTGGCATTGAATCAATTTCCATGCGCAAAGCAGAAGTCGCTTCATCAATCAAATCCACGGCTTTATCTGGCAAAAAGCGGTCAGTAATATAGCGTTGAGAAAGTTCAGCTGCGGCTAAAATCGCTGAATCAGTAATTCTGACGCCATGATGGACCTCGTATTTTTCCTTAATGCCGCGCAAAATAGCGATCGTGTCTTCAAGGCTTGGTTCCAGAACCATAACTGGTTGGAAACGGCGTTCTAGGGCTGGATCTTTTTCAATATATTTTTGATATTCTTTTAGTGTGGTCGCGCCTATCGCATGCAGTTTGCCTCGGGCTAAAGCAGGCTTAAGCATATTAGAAGCATCCATTGAGCCTTCAATTGCTCCGGCGCCGACAACAGTATGCAGCTCGTCAATGAATAAGATAATTTGTCCGTTGGAATTTTCAACTTCTTTTAAAACAGCTTTAAGCCTGTCTTCAAATTCCCCCCGGAATTTAGTGCCGGCAATCAAAGAGCCTAAATCCAGGCCGATTAATTCTTTGTTTTTTAAAGTTTCAGGCACGTCCCCGGAAACAATACGTTGAGCCAGCCCTTCTGCAATAGCTGTCTTACCCACGCCTGCTTCGCCGATCAAAACCGGATTATTTTTTGTCCGGCGGGATATGACTTGCATAACCCGTCTTATTTCGCTGTCGCGACCGATAACCGGATCTAATTTTTCCTGGCGGGCTAGTTCAGTGAAGTTTTGGGCATATTTTTCTAAGACTTGAAATTTTGATTCTGGTTCAGGATCAGTTACTCTGGTCGAGCCGCGCAAGCCGGCCAATATTTTTAAAACATCTTCATGAATGATGTTTAAAGTAGCTAAAAGATTTTTAGCTTTACTTTTAGTGTTAAGCATTGATAAAAAAATGTGTTCAGTAGAAATATATTCATCTTTTAAGTCTTTAGCTTCCTTTTCCGAGCCGGCCAAAACGCGCGCCAAGTCCTCGGTTAAAAACATTTGCGTCAATCCGATTTCGCCGCGAGTTTTAGGAAATGATTCAATGGCGGTAAAAATTTGGTTTTTTAACTGCGGGACATCAATTTCCAGCTTTTTTAAAATAGCAACAACCAAACTATCTTCTTGAGTAAGCAGGGAAGCAAGCAAATGCAAAGCATCAACCTGTTGATTTTGGTGGTCAACGGCGATTTCTTGAGCATGGCGCAGGGCTTCTTGGGATTTGGTAGTAAATTTATTGATATTAAACATGTTTTATTTTGTTATTTTTTTTGCGGTAATTTTAGCACTCTCGTGATGCGAGTGCTAAATTAATTATATTAAACAATAATTCAAATGTCAAGCATTTTAAATGCCGAAAATAAACCGCGAAAAAACATCCCATGATTTTTAAAAATTGACAAATATTGAAATATTAAGTAAATTTTAATAATGATAAAAAAATAGCACTTTTAAAAAACAAGGAGGTCTAGTAATGAAAAAAGGCAAAAAGAGTTATTCTTTCCGCGGACAATTGATGTTATTGTGTTTTTTGCTGGTAATAATGATGGCCGTGCCAGTTATGGTTTTTGAAATACAAAGGCCTTGGCAGGCGCTAAACCAATTGATTACCCAGTCTAAAATGGTTGTTTCTAATTTGCAAGAGAAATTTGATCCTGAAGAATTGGCTAAAATTAACAATTTTGCCGCAAAAATTACTGATTATCCGAATCAAAATGAGCCTCAATATCTAACATGGGCATTTGGTCTTCTCCTAGAAGATGACATGCTGCCTTCTGAAGAAAACATTCGGCAAATATTAGCTGAAAATGAAATTGACATTAATGATTTTGATTATGATCAACTCAAGAAAGCTTTTAGATTCTGGCAAAAACAATTTTTTAACGAGCCAGGCCTGATTTTTATATTTCGCAAATATAAAAAAGAAATTTCCGGTCTGGTAGAATCAGTTAATGCCACAGGATTTTCTATTGATGATACTTATGTTATGGCTGATAATGGACAAGATTTATATTTTATCTTGGATGGTTCAGCCTGGCATGATAGCACTTATCCTGGCCAAAAATATGATGTTATTGCCAATGATTGCCCTTATTTTCGCGCATATTTACAAAAAGGACCTGGCTTTGACCATGATCCGACTCATCATATCTGGGGAATTTTGCCAAAATTTAATACTGACCAGTGGGGCACATGGTTTTCTGTCTGGCTGGCGCAAAAAAATCATGATAATTATAATGTTTTTGCCCTTGATCTTGATGCCCAATCTGTTAAAGATATGATGCTGATAATTAGCGGATCAATCATGATTATTGCCATAATAATTATTTTGGCAGTGATTATAGCAAGCGTAAAATTAAGCAATTATTTTGCTAAGCCAATTCAGGATCTGGTTAGCGGCACTGAGGCTGTTTCACAAGGCGACTTTAATTTCCGAGTGCCAATTTCTGGCAATATGGAATTTACCAAACTGATTAATTTTTTTAACCAAATGGTAGTCAGCCTTAAAGAGCGCTTGAATATGAAACAGACCTTAGAAAAATTGCTTTCCGAAGAATTAGCCGAACAAGTTGCTAAGCATGGCTTGGTCCTGGGCGGGCAAAAAGCTGAAGTTACGATTCTTTTTACTGATTTTGCCGGTTTTACTCCCAATACAAGAAATATGCCGCCTGAGGAAGTGGTAAAATTGCTTAATGAATATTTTTCCGAACTAATCCCCATAATTAAAAAATGGGGCGGTTTGCCTGATAAATATATTGGAGATTCTATTATTGCCATTTTTGGAGCGCCTGTTCGTTTGGAAAACCATGCTGAAAACGCTGTCTGCGCTGCTATTGAAATGCAGTTAAAAATCCGGCAAATAAATGACTGGCGTAAAAAAAATAACCAGCAAATCCTGGAAATGAGAGTGGGGTTGAATTCCGGGCAAGTAATCGCCGGCGCTATTGGCAGTGATTTAAAGCTTGAATATACTGCTATTGGCGAAACAACAAATTTGGCTAACCGTATGGAATCAATGGCAGCCATTGGTCATATATTAATAGCGGAAAACACATATCAGCTTATCAAGCGCATTTTTTTTGAAGGCATAAGCATAGATTTTGCCAAAGGATTAAAATTTAAAGGTTATGACATGCCAGTAGCCGCTTATAACCTTTATATCCACAATACGGATATTTCAAAAAAAGAAGAATTTGCCGGCACAAATGATTATTACCATTATTCAGAGGCGGACCACGGGTTAAAAACCAAAGAAGACTTAGCAGAAACTGAAAGATCTCTATACGCAAAATTTGTCAAAATCCAAATTGACTGACAAATAAATTTAAAACGACGAAAATTTTTTCGTCGTTTTTAATTAACAAAAAATACTATTACGAATCAAAACCTATTCAAGTTAAATAATTTGACAAAATTTAACTAAGTGTTAAATTGAATTCGTACCTTCAAAAAACAAAAAAGGAGGAAAAATGAATAGTTTTAAAGTTTTTTGCGGCAGGTATGGTCAAGAGATTGCCAAAAGGGTCTGTGCAGATCAAATCTTGAACATGCATTTAGGGAGGTGCAAAACTGACAGATTTTCTGACGGTGAAATCCAAATTGAGTTTGAAGAAGAAGTAAGGGGCGAGGAAGTCTATGTTATTCAGCCGCTTATTAATTCTGATGCCATCGTAGAGCTTGGAATAATGGTAGATGCAGCTTGCCGTTCTTCTGCTCAAAGCATCATCGCGGTATTGCCCTATATGGGCTATGCTCGACAGGAAAGAAAAAGCCGGCCCAGGGTGCCAATCTCTGCAAAATGGTTAGTTGACATGCTGATTAATTCTGGCGCTGATCGCATTGTAACCGTTGATTTGCATGCAGCAGCAATTCAAGGATTTGTTAATGCCAGATATGGTTTTGATAACCTTTATGCTGGCATGGCAATTTGCAACTTTTTTAAAGATATCTATGAACGCAAAGGCATAAATATCCAAAAAGATGTCTTTAGTGTGGCCCCGGATAATGGCAGCGCTGAACGTGTACGCGCCTTAAGCGATAGGCTGGGAATTGAAACACGTGTGATTATTGACAAAAGGCGCAGCATGCCAAATGACACCAAACTGATGAATGTCATTGGTAAATTTGAAAAAGACCAAAGAGCGCTGATTTTGGATGACATGCTGGATACTGCCTCTACTGCTGTTAATGCCGCAATTATGCTGCATTCATTAGGTGCTTCAGCAGTTGATATTGGCGTAACCCATGGGATAATTTCCGGCAAAGCCAAATCCAGGTTAGAACAATGCGCTGTCATTGAAAACATTGTTATTACTGATACTTATCCCTTAACCCAGGAAAGAAATTTAGACAAAATTCATGTTATCTCCATTGCGCCTATGCTGGCTCAAGCAATCAAAAACCTAAATCGGCAAATGTCACTATCTGTTCTTTTTGACAGGGCTCCGCCATATTTAGTTTTGCAACAGAAAAAAGACTAACTCAAGCTTAAAACGGCTTCCTTACAGAAGCCGTTTTTATATAATTAAATTTATTTGGGTAAAGTCCGATTTTCGGACCAATTAATCGTTAATAATTAGCTTATATAAGCGTTTTTCCTGTTCTTTTAAATTTAAATTTCTGTTATTATATCTCCAGACGTATTCTCCTAGATAAA
>DSBA01000026.1 GCA_011046145.1 Candidatus Uhrbacteria bacterium
ATTTATCTAGGAGAATACGTCTGGAGATATAATAACAGAAATTTAAATTTAAAAGAACAGGAAAAACGCTTATATAAGCTAATTATTAACGATTAATTGGTCCGAAAATCGGACTTTACCCTAAAAATTATGGCGCGTGAATATTCATTAGAAAAAACTAGAAATATCGGCATTATGGCCCATATAGACGCGGGCAAAACAACTGTTACTGAACGGGTTTTATTTTATACTGGCAAAAAACACAAAATCGGAGAGGTTCATGAGGGCGGAGCTGAAATGGACTGGATGGAACAGGAAAAAGAAAGAGGAATTACTATTACAGCCGCGGCCACAACCTGTTTTTGGCTTGACCACCGCATTAATATCATTGATACCCCGGGTCACGTGGATTTTACTGTTGAAGTAGAAAGATCATTGCGTGTTTTAGATGGCGCTGTTGCTGTATTTGATGGTTCGCAGGGCGTTGAACCCCAATCAGAAACAGTCTGGCACCAGGCTACAAAATATAATGTGCCGCGCCTGGCTTTTGTCAATAAAATGGATAAAACTGGAGCTGATTTTTACATGAGTTTAAAATCTATTCAGGAACGGCTTTCACCTCATGCTGTGGCAGTTCAAATCCCAATTGGAGCTGAAGATACTTTTTCTGGCATTATTGATCTTTTGGCAAGGAAAGCTTATAAATTTACTGGTGAATACGGCCAGAATCGAGAAGAAATAGAAATTCCCGAAGATTTAAAAAATAAAGTTGAGGAGATGCGCAATATTTTATTGGAGAAAGTGGCAGAAAATGATGAGGAATTATTAAATAAATTTTTAGGCGGAGAAGAATTAGACATTGTAGAAGTCAAGAAAGTTATAAGAAAAGCCACGATTAACAATGAGCTGCATCCGGTCTTGGTTGGTTCGGCTTTGAAAAACATGGGTGTTCAGCTGATGCTTGATACGGTTGTCGCTTATTTGCCTTCTCCTTTGGATATCCCGCCACTTAAAGGAAAAAATGCTGAAACAGGCGAGGAGGAAACTATAAAAGCTGATGATAATGAGCCTTTTTGCGCCTTGGCTTTTAAAATAGCGACTGATCCTTTTGTGGGCAAACTGGCTTTTTTTCGGGTTTATTCCGGGACATTAAAAGCTGGTTCTTATGTTTTAAATACTTCAACTGGCGATAAAGAAAGGATTGGCAGAATAGTCAGATTGCATGCCAATTCAAGAGAAGATGTTGAAGAAGTTTATGCTGGAGAAATAGCTGCTGCCATTGGTTTAAAAAATACAGCGACTGGCAATACTTTATGTTCTGAAAAAGCGCCGATTATTTTGGAGGAAATTACTTTTCCAGAACCGGTTATTTCCGTAGCAATTGAGCCAAAGACAAAAATTGATCAAGAAAAAATGGGCATTGCTTTGCAGAAGCTGGCTGAAGAAGACCCGACTTTTAAAATCAGGACAGATGACGAGACTCTGCAGACAATTATTTCCGGCATGGGCGAACTGCATCTGGAAATTATTGTTGACCGGATGAAAAGGGAATTTAAAGTTGAAGCTAATGTCGGCGCTCCCCAGGTGGCTTACAAAGAAACAATAAAAGCTATGGCTGAAGCCGAAGGCAAATATATTAAGCAGTCAGGCGGCCGGGGCCAATATGGCCATTGCTGGTTAAGAGTTGAGCCGCGAGATCAGGGCGCTGGTCATGAATTTGTTGATGAAATCAAAGGCGGTATAATTCCCAGAGAATTTATTCCAGCAATTGAAAAAGGCGTTAAAGAAGCTGAAAGCAAAGGCATTTTAGCTGGTTATCCTGTTGTTGATATTAAGACTATTGTTTATGACGGCTCTTATCATGAAGTTGATTCATCAGAAATCGCTTTTAAAGTAGCAGCGTCTATGGCTTTCCAGACAGCGGCAAAAAAAGCCCAGCCTATTATTTTGGAACCGATTATGAAAATAGAAGTTGTGACTCCGGAACAATTTATGGGTGATGTAATTGGCGATTTAAATTCCAAACGAGCTCAAATTTCTGAAATGACTGATCGAGGCCCCATGAAAGTTATTGATGGTTTTGTGCCTTTGGCTGAAATGTTTGGTTATGCGACTTCATTAAGATCAATGACCCAGGGCCGGGCCACATATTCAATGGAATTTGACCATTATGCTGAAGTGCCAGGCAATATTGCCCAGCAGATTATTGAAGGGAAAAAGAGGTAAACTGAACCACGAAAATATAATCAAAAAAATCACTAAAATATAAAAAAACGCGGCTGAGTATAGTCGTGTTTTTTATTTTAATCTGGAGGCTACGAGACTTAAATTTTTTGAACGGATCAGTTAAATTTATTCGTAATTGTGAATAAGCTGTTTGTAAGTCTGGGGATTTTTCTGTTAATAAGCCTGTTGAAAAATATGGGGTAAGTATGTTGAAAATTTGTTTAAAATTAGCTAAAATTTAGCTTGACAATTTTTTTAGTTTTTTATAGCATAAACTTAGAACCCTACTTGTTATACTTTGCTGGATTATCTTGCCAAAGAGATTTGGCGGGATATTCAGTCAAGTTCCCAAGTGGGGTTTTTTGTTGGCAAAAAATTTTTTAAAAATAAAAAAAGGAGGGAAAAATGAAGGAGACAAAAGAAAGGACAAGAATAGGTATTGAAGCAAGAGATTTTGACAGTTTTCAGCCAGAAACCAAGTTGTTAATTTGCGCTATTCGCGACAACCCCCAAAATCTTTCTGGCTCAACAAACAGCCCCTACATAATTCACTTGGCAAAAAATCTTAGGCGTTCAGAATCTGTCATTGAAGCAGCCAGGTCCCTGTCTCTCAATGAACCGCTTTTGGGCGCGCCGCAAGATTGGCTGGATATTTTGCTGCATGATTGCCTAAAAAAATTCCACGAAGAAAGCTATTGGCATTTGGTGAGAGTCCGCCAAATCTTTTCTCAAGTTAAAAAAGTTTGGCAAGACCAAGGGTTAAAAAACCTGCCTGATTTGGGGATGGGGGAGTTTAAAAAGCTTAAAGTTGACTTGGTTTTTATGGATGAGGATTGGCAAGACCTGGATTGGGCCGCAGCCTACCATGATCTGTGCAAAATGGCTTATGCTAAGGAATTTTGGGATACGCCCGGCAAGTTTTCCGTCAAGCAGAGGAAAGATTTGGAAGCCCATGCCCGGTGGTTTTACTTTTTGGGTGAAATGTTTGATGTTCCCAAAAGGGTTACGGCCTTGGCTGTTTTGCATCATTATCTCAATCTGCATTATCCGGAAAACGGCGTGGTTGAGAAAAACATTTGTTTTTTAAGCGGTCAAAATTTCCATTCCATGTTGAGGCTTTTGGTGACCCTCGATGTTTACGAAGCCATGTCAGGCAACCGCAGCTATCGGCAAGGTTTGCCTCACGAAGAAGTTTTTGCCAGAATGCCAGGTGAATTAAAAGAGATCGGCTGTGGATTTTTCCCTGTTTTGCAAGCGGTTAAAGAACAATTTTTTGCAAACAAGGAGAAGATTTGTCCGATCTAGCGGCTAAAGCCGTAAATAAGCCGCATCTGCCTCTGCTAATGCAGAGGCAGATGCGGCTTGACATTCTTCACTCTTTTCGCTAAGATAAAATCAGTTTTTTATTTTTTAAAATCCCTAGTTATTATGAAAAATTTTGAAAGAATTTTGGCTTTGCTTAAAAAAACAGGGGACAGATATGTTTTTGAAGATCAAAGTGGCAATGTCTTTATAATTTTAGGCGTAGAGGATTATGAGAATCTGGTTTTAAAAAATAGCCAGGTTAAGGGTCTTTCTGAAGACGAGCTTTTGAATAAAATTAATAAAGATGTTGCTGTTTGGAAATCAATCCAGGAAGATGAACAAATTGAAAGAGTTGCCTTTGATTTAAAAAAGCAAGAGCAAAAAATAGAAGACCATTATTATTTTGAGCCGGTTGAAGATGAAGAATAAAACAAAACAGATATTGGGATTCGGGCGTTGCTTGGTTGATTAGCGGCTAAACTTGCAAAAAAAATCCATTGTGTATATAATTAGGTATACATTATTAAATAATTTATAAATCAAAAAAGCGACTGGGTAAAACTCTGCCCAGTTTTGGAGGTAGAGGTCGCTTTTGCGGAGTGTTTAAAAAATATGGCAGAAAAATTTGAAAGAACAAAGCCCCATATTAATGTGGGTACAATCGGTCATGTTGACCATGGCAAAACTACTTTAACGGCAGCTATTTTAAATTACCTGACTGCTCAAGGCAAAACAGCTCAATCCAAGACAGTTGACCAAATTGATAATGCGCCTGAAGAAAAAGAAAGAGGCATTACTATTGCTGTTTCACATGTTGAATATGAAACAGACAAAAGGCATTATGCTCATGTGGATTGCCCTGGTCATGCTGATTATATTAAAAACATGATTACTGGGGCGGCTCAAATGGACGGCTCTATTTTGGTTGTTGCAGCTACAGATGGTCCAATGCCTCAAACTCGCGAGCATATTTTATTGGCTCGCCAGGTAGGCGTGCCTTCAATTGTTGTTTTTTTAAACAAGGTTGACCAAGTGACTGATCCTGAACTATTAACCCTTGTTGAAGAAGAAGTCAGAGATCTTTTGAAAAAATATGAATTTCCAGGCGATGAAATCCCAGTTATCAAAGGTTCAGCTCTTAAAGCACTGGAAAATCCTCAAGGCGATGACGCTAAATGCATCCAGGAATTATTAGATGCTTTGGATTCTTATATCCCAGAACCAGTACGCGACACTGAACATCCTTTTTTAATGCCTATTGAAGACATTTTTTCTATTGAAGGTCGCGGTACAGTAGTGACAGGCAGAATTGAAAGAGGCATCATAAAATTAAACGATGAGGTGGAAATAGTTGGCTTGAGAGATACGCAAAAGACAGTAGTTACAGGTATTGAAATGTTTAATAAACAGCTTGAGGAGGGTCAGGCAGGTGATAATGCTGGAATTTTGCTAAGAGGCACTAAGAAAGAAGATGTGGAAAGAGGCCAGGTTTTGGCTAAACCCGGTACTATTACTCCCCATACTGAATTTGAAGCTCAAGTTTATGTTTTGACCAAAGAAGAAGGCGGCAGACACAAACCGTTTTTCAAGGGTTATAAGCCGCAGTTTTATATCAGAACTACTGATGTGACGGGTGAAGTTGAAATTTTAGGCGGTGCGGAAATGGTTATGCCTGGCGATACAGTTCAATTGAAAGTGAAATTAATTTCCCCGGTTGCTTTGGAAGAAAAATCAAGGTTTGCTATTCGTGAAGGCGGTCGAACTGTTGGCGCCGGCGCTGTTACTAAGATTATTGCTTAAATATGATAAAGCCCGCCCATTTTGAAAAGGGCGGGCTTTTATTCCATAAATTTTAAAATTAACTGCTAATCACATTTAAAAAACATGACAGAGAAAGATAAAACCCAAGAAAAGATAGAAGAAAAACAAAAGATTAGGATTAAAATTAGGGCTTATGATCATAAGATAATAGATCAGTCGACCCGCACAATTTTGGAAACAGCCCAGAGAACAGGCGCCCAAATTTCGGGTCCCATTCCTTTGCCGGTTGAAAAGAAAAAATACACTGTTTTAAATTCTACTTTTGTCCATAAAGATTCTCGCGATCAGTATGAAATGCGCATTCATAAGCGCCTAATTGATATTATTGAGCCAACTTCGCAAACAATAGACGCTTTAATGAGCTTAAATTTGCCAGCCGGAGTTGATATAGAAATAAAAATGTAAATTAGTTTTATTTTGCTGTTTGGCCATTTTTATTCCTAATAATCTTGACAAGAAATTCAAAATAAGTTAAAATTTTTTTGAAGATTAAAAATAATTATTGAAAAGATAAAGAAAGGTTCCCGAAGGGAGAATTTTTAAAATCAAGGGAAAAACCTTTATTTTTCTTTAATTACTAAAGGAGAATAAAAAATCACTAAAAATAAAATCCAGAATTAAATTGATAAGCCAATAAAAGGTTTTTTAATTTAATTTTTGCAAAATCTGGATTTTAGTGAAAGCCAGATTTTTTATTTTTTGAAAAGTTTTATATTATTTTTCTATGAAATTTATTTTAGGCAAAAAATTAGAGATGACTCAGAAATTTCAGGCTGACGGTTCGGTTGTCCCGGTAACCATTGTTGCAGCTGGCCCTTGTTTTATTATTCAAATTAAAAAAAACGATGAAGACGGCTATAAAGCAGCGCAGATTGGATATCAAGAAAATAACAAAAAAACAAACAAACCGTTAAGCGGCCACCTAAAAGATAAATTTAAAGCCAAATATTTGAAAGAATTTAGATTATCTGAAGATGAAGAATACCAGGAGGGACAAAAGATTACTGTTTCTGTTTTTGAAAAAGGTGAAAAAGTAAAAGTTAGCGGTATTTCTAAGGGCAAAGGCTTTCAAGGCGTGGTTAAAAGACATGGTTTTCACGGTCATCCCACCACTCACGGCACCAAAGATGCAGTCAGGATGCCCGGCTCAATCGGCGCTACCGGCGCGCACCATGTTTTAAAAGGTTTGCGCATGGCTGGCCGTATGGGAGGAGAACGAGTGACTGTTTCCAATTTGGAAATTATTGATATTGATCCGGATAAAAATCTTTTATTTATAAAAGGCGCCATACCAGGCAGAAAAAACAGTCTGATGGAGATAAGAACAACAGGCAAAATGGATTTAGTTGCTTTGGAAGAAAAAACCGAGAAAAAAAATGTTGCTGTTGTTGAAGAAACGCAACCTCAAAAGGAAATTAAAGATGATAAACCCAATGATCCAGAAGCGGTCAAAGAAAAAGAAAAAAAAGAAGAAAAAGATGGTTTTAAAAAATAAAAATGCGATTTAGAATTTATTAAATATGGTTAAAATCAAAATTTACAATCCGGAAGGTAAAGAATTAGAGGAAATCAAGCTTGATTCTGCTGTTTTTGGAGTTGAAATAAAACCGGAATTAATTCATCAGGTTGTTGAAGCTCAACAAGCCAATGCCCGTCTAAAATTAGCGCATGCTAAAACCAGGGCAGAAGTCAGGGGCGGCGGTAAAAAACCTTGGCGGCAAAAAGGCACTGGCCGGGCGCGGCATGGCTCGATCCGTTCGCCTTTATGGATTGGCGGAGGTGCCACTTTTGGCCCTAGTAAAGAAAGGATTTTTGCTAAAAAAATTAACAAAAAAATGAAAAGAAAAGCTCTTTTCATGGTTTTATCAGATAAAGTTAAGGAAAACAATTTTATAGCGCTAGACAAATTTAATTTGGCTGGAATAAAGACTAAGGATTTAGTCAATATTTTGAAAAAATTACCATTTGAGAAACAGGAGTCAATTTTGATTGTTTTGCCGGAAAAAATTGAAGCTATAATTAAATCAGCTGTTAATTTGCCAAAAGTCAAGACAATTTTAGCAGACAGTTTGAATGTTGTTGATATTTTAAAGTATAATTATTTGTTAATTGATAAAGTTGGGATTAAAAAGATAGTTGAAACATATAAAAAATAAATTTTATGAGTTTATTAGATAGATTTAAAATTAAAAAGAAACCAGATAAAAAAGTTGAAGATAAAGAAGAAAAAAAGGCTCAAACAGAGGCAAAATCAACAGAATATGCAAGCTTAAGACCTAAAGTTGAAGGCACTGAAGAGCTGGGCATTAAAGAAAAAGGCATTAAAGCAAAAAAGAGCAAAAAAGAAGACACGAAGAATGCTTATAATGTTTTAATTAAGCCTTTAGTTACTGAAAAAGCAACTTTTTTAGCTTCTCAAAACAAATATTATTTTGCTGTTTCTAAAAAAGCGAATAAAATTGAAATCAAAAGAGCGATTAAAAGCCTTTACGGAGTAGAGCCTTTGGATGTTAATATTATTAATGTGCTGGGTAAAAAAGTTAGATACGGGCGGAGCACAGGCAAGAAGAAAAATTGGAAAAAAGCGATAATTATCCTAAAAGAGGGAGATAAAATTGAAGTTTACGAAGGAGTTTAATTTGTTATAAATTTTAAATATGGCTATTAAAAAATACAAACCAATAACAAGCGGCAGAAGAAGATCCGGCGTGATAAGCTCGGCAGACATTACTGTTAAAAAACCGTTTAAAAAATTAGCCAAAATAAAAAAACGAAGCGGCGGCAGAAATGTCAGCGGCAAAATAACAGTAAGGCATATAGGCGGCGGAGCCAAGCGCTATATTAGGCTTATAGATTTTAAAAGAGATAAGTTTGACGTGCCGGCTATTGTAAAAACTATTGAATATGATCCAAATAGGAATTGCCGCATAGCTTTACTTGCTTATAAAGACGGAGAAAAAAGGTATATTATTGCGCCAAATGATTTGAAAGTCGGGGACGAAGTTGCTTCAAGTAAAGAAAAAAAAATAGAAATAAAGCTGGGGAATGCCATGCCCTTGAAAGATATTCCTGAAGGCTCTATGATTTATAATATTGAGTTAACTCCCGGCAAAGGCGGTCAGTTAGTCAGAAGCGCGGGAAACAGCGCACAGTTAATGGCAGTTGAAGGAGAATATGCTACTATAAAATTACCTTCAGGTGAAGTGAGGAAAATCATTAAAAATAATATGGCTACTTTAGGCTCTGTAAGCAATCCCGAATTTATGACTATCAGGTGGGGCAAAGCAGGCAGAAAAAGGCATCTTGGCATCAGACCGACTGTTAGAGGCAAAGCAATGAATCCAGTTGATCATCCTCATGGAGGCGGTGAAGGCAGACAGCCGATTGGCTTAAAGTATCCTAAAACCCCTTGGGGCAGGCATGCTTTGGGCGTTAAAACTCGTAAAGCTAAAAAATATTCAGATAAATTAATAATTCAAAGAAGGAAAAAGAAAAAATAATGTAATATGAACCACGGATTTATTTCACTGATTACACAAATAGTTGGTGAAACCTAAAATTAGAATCAGGATTATCCGCGAAATAAATTCGTGGTTCAGTTAACCAATATACTATGTCAAGAAGTTTAAAAAAAGGCCCATATGTTAATGAGAAATTATTAAAGAAAATTTCTCAGCTTAAACCTGGCGATAAAACTGTTATTAAAACTTGGGACAGGGCTTGCACTATTACGCCTGAAATGGTTGGTTTTAGAATCGGAGTTTATAATGGCAAGGAACATGTAGAAATTGGCATTATTGAAAATATGGTTGGCCATAAGCTGGGCGAATTCGCGCCTACCAGGAAGTTTATTTCCCATGGCGGCAGAATGGCTAAAGAAATTCAAAAAGGTTCGCCCTCTTCTTAATTTTTTTAAATTATTTTATTAAATATGGAAGTAAAAGCAAAATTGAGCTATTTAAGAATGTCACCTAAAAAAGTTAGGTTGGTTATTGATTTGATTAGAGGATCAAAAACAGAAGAGGCGATTGTCCAATTGAATTTTATTAATAAGGCGGCTAAAAAGCCAGTTTTAAAGCTTTTAAATTCAGCCATTGCTAACGCTGAAAATAATTTCAGCCTTAAAAAAGATAATTTGTATATAAAAAAAATTTGGGCGGATGAGGCAGGCAGCTTAAAAAGATGGCAGCCAAGGGCCCATGGTCGGGCAACGCCAATCAGAAAAGGAATATCACATATTCATATTGTTTTAGATGAAATTCAGCCAACCAAACAGAAAACAAAGAAAGTTAAGAAAACAAAAAAGCCTGTTAGAATTTCAAAACCAGAAGAATTTAAAGAAGCTAAAAAACCTATAAAAACGCTGGAAGCGACTAAAGCTAAGCCTATTTCCAAGGAACATGAAAAAGAGGCGGATAAGGAGATCCTTGATATTAGAATGGAAGGCAAACATAGGCATAAACAGCATGAAGAAAAAAGGCAACTGAAAAAAAATAAAGGTTTTATAAAGAAAATTTTTAATCGCAAGGCAGGCTAGATTAACATTAATGAAATAATAATGAATAAATTGCCAATAAAATAATTTATTATATGGGACAAAAAGTAAATCCAAAAATATTTAGAACCGGGGTTATCAGAGGCTGGAATTCTAGATGGTTTTCTAAGAAGAATTTTAGTTTTTTGCTGAAACAGGATGTTTTAATTAGAAAATTTTTAAAAAACAAGCTTAAAGATTCAGGCGTAGCTAAAATTGAAATGGAAAGATCTGCTGGTAATATAAATATTATTATTCATGCAGCAAGGCCGGGCGTGATTATTGGACGTTCAGGCGTCGGCATTGAAGAATTAAAATCAGAATTAAAGAAAAAAGTTTTAAATAAGCAAAAAATTGAAGGTTTGGAAAAAATAGCCCTTAGTATTAATATAATGGAAGTAGAAAAGCCAAATTTAAACGCCCAGATAGTTGTTGATAATATTATTAGCGATTTAGAAAAAAGAATCCCCTATCGCCGGGTTATGAAACAGGCAGTCAGTAGAGTTGAAAGAGCTGGGGCAAAAGGAGTTAAGGTTATTGTGGCTGGTCGATTAAATGGGGCGGAAATAGCGCGGGAAGAGAAATTAACCTTAGGCATGATTCCTTTGCACACTTTAAGGGCTGATATTGATTACGCCCGCGGAGCAGCCCAGACTATTTATGGTAAAATAGGCGTCAAGGTTTGGATTTACAGAGGCGATATTTTTGAGCAAAAAAACAATAAAGAATTTAAACAATAATTGCTGAATATATGTTAATGCCCAAAAAAGTAAAACATAGAAAATGGCATAAAGGCAGAAAAAGGGGAAAAGGCCTTGCTACCAGAGGCACGGAGCTTAGTTTTGGCAGTTATGGTTTAAAATCTTTGGATCACGCCTGGATTACCGCCCGCCAGATTGAAGCAGCCCGCCGGTCCATAACTAATTTTCTTAAAAGAGGCGGAAAAGTTTGGATAAGGATCTTCCCTGATAAGCCTATAACAAAAAAAGGAGCGGAAGTGCCAATGGGCGGAGGCAAAGGCTCTCCAGAATATTATGTGGCGGTAGTGAAACCAGGCACAGTATTATTTGAACTAGAAGGAGTCAGTGAGGAAAAGGCAAAGGAGGCGTTGAATCTGGCCAGTTATAAGCTGCCGGTTAAAACCAAGTTTTTAGTTAATAAATAATAATAAATATTTTAGATATGAAAGCCAAAGAAGAATTAAAAGAACTAAAATTAAAATCTGTTAGCGAATTGCAGCGTCTATTGGCTGCCAGCAGGGAAAAAATGAGGGATTTAAAATTTAAAGTTTCTCAGAATCAATTAAAGAACATCAGAGAAATAAGGCAAATAAGAAAGAAAATTTCAAGAATTTTGACGATTTTAAAGGAAAAGCAGGCAAGCATCAGCAATGCCAAGAAAACAGAAAATAAAATAAGTAATTAATATTTTAATATGTCAGAAAAAAAACCAATAAAAATTAAGCGCCGGTTAAAAGGTATTGTGGTGAGCGACAAAATGGAAAAAACAATAGTGGTTCGAGTGACAAGAATGAAAATGTATCCCAAATATAAAAAACGATATAAGGTGAGTAAAAAATACAAAGTTCATGACGAAAAAAATGAAGCGAAAATCGGCCAGACAGTAATTCTTGAAGAATGTCGCCCGTTAAGCAAAGAAAAACACTGGCGATTGGTTCAGGTTATTAAAAAATAAAAGTTTAAATTTAGAATTATATGGTTCAACATCGTTCGATGTTAAAATTAGCAGATAATACAGGTGCCAAAAAATTAATGGTTATCCGTGTTTTGGGCGGTTATAAAAAAAGATACGCCAATTTGGGAGATATTGTGACTGCTACAGTTAAAGAAGCTGTTCCTCATTCTATGGTTAAAAAAGGCGATGTTATCCAGGCAGTTTTAGTAAGGACAAGGAAAGAAACCAGGCGTAAAGACGGTTCATATATAAGGTTTGATGATAATGCGGCTGTGATTATTGACCCTAAGTCAAAAGAACCGAAAGGCACTCGTATTTTAGGACCAGTGGCAAGGGAATTAAGGTCCAAGGGTTTTACTAAAATAGTTTCTTTGGCTCCTGAAGTTTTATAAAAAAAATAAATAAGCAATATTTACTGATTTATAAAGATTTTTTTGGATAAAATAATATATAAATAATATGAAGATAAAAAGCGGCGATAAAGTCAAGGTCATTGCCGGAAAAGACAAGGGTAAAAAAGGTAAGGTTTTACAAGTTTTTCCGGATAAAGGCAGGGCTTCTGTAGAGGGTATTAATTTGGCGATTAAGCATTTAAGGCCTAAAAAACAAGGGGAAAAGGGCCAGAAAATTGAATTTCCAGCGCCTTTAAATATTTCTAATTTAATGTTACTTTGTCCTAAATGCAATAAGCCGACGAGAATTAAATTTAAAATTTTGGAAAAATCAGATAATTTAAGAAATAAAAAGGTCAGAATCTGCAGCAAATGCAAAGAATTAATTGATTAATTATTTAAATATGAAAACTAGCTTAAGAGAAATTTATAAAAATGAAGCAGTCAAGCAGCTTAAAAAAGAATTTGGCTATAAAAATGATTTCCAGGTTCCCAGTCTGGAAAAAGCTGTTTTAAATATAGGCGTGGGCAAAGGCTTGAAGGATTCTAATTTTATTGAAAATGTAGAAAACACTTTGCTTAGAATTACTGGTCAAAAGCCAGTTAAAACCAAAGTTAAAAAGTCCATTTCTAATTTTAAAATTAGAGAAGGCATGACTATTGGCATGAAAGCGACATTAAGAGGCAAAAGAATGTATGATTTTATTGAGAAGCTTATTAAGGTCACCTTGCCCCGAGTCAGAGATTTTAGAGGTTTAGAATTAAAATCTGTTGATAAAAAAGGAAATTTAAATATTGGAATTAAAGAACATATTTCTTTCCCGGAAATAAAAGCTGATGAAATTGAAAAATTGCACGGTTTGGAGATAGCAATCGTTACCACGGCAAAAACTAAGGAAGAAGGGTTGGCTTTATTTAAAGCATTAGGCTTTCCTTTTAAAACAGCAGAAACTAAAAAATAATTAATAACCAATAACTGATTAAATTTAAATATATGGCGACATCAGCCCAAATCGCAAAATCCAAGAAAAAGCCTAAATATTCCACCAGAATTACTAGGCGCTGTTGGCGTTGCGGCCGAAAACATGGCTACATGAGAGATTTTGATTTGTGCAGGATTTGTTTTAGGGAACTGGCGTCAAAAGGAGAAATACCGGGTATTAGGAAAAGCAGCTGGTAATAAATAGTTAATAACTAATAATCAATATATGAGAACAGACCCAATCGCAGATATGCTAACAAGAATAAGAAATGCTCAAGCAGTCAAAAAGAGCGAAGTTTTGATTCCTTTTTCAAAGCTTAAATTTGAAATCGCGAAAATTTTAAAGCACGAAGATTATATTGAAAATTTGGAAATAATTGAGGAAGCAAAATTTCCCCAGATAAAAATTATTTTAAAATATAATGAAAATAAGGAGCCGGCAATAAAAAATGCCAGTAGAATTAGCAAGCCGGGGCAGCGGGTTTATGTTGGCAAAAATCGGCTGCCTAAAATTTTGAATAACTTGGGCATCGCTATAATTTCTACTTCGCAGGGATTAATGACAAATAAAGAAGCAAAAAGAAAAAATCTCGGCGGCGAAGTTTTATGTGAAATTTGGTAATTAATATGAAGGCTGAATCACTAAATTTATTTACGAAAAATAACAAAACAAGAAGAATCCCTGATTTAGTGTTATTTAGTAAAAAAATTTTGTGGTTCAGATAACCAATATACTTATGTCAAGAATAGGCAAAAAACCAATAAAAATTTTAGAGGGAGTAGAGGTAAAAGTTGATAAAGATGAGCTTATTATTAAAGGGCCTAAGGGCGAATTAAAACAGAGAATTCATCCCTTTATTAACATTGAAATTAAAGACCAATCCATAATTTTAAATGTTAAAAATCCGCAAGATAAGAAACAAAAATCTCTTTGGGGCCTTTTTGGCAGTTTGATAAAAAATATGATTATAGGAGTTACCGAAGGTTATGAAAAAAAATTAGAAGTTATAGGCGTTGGTTTTAAAGTGAATTTGCAAGGCGATAAATTAATTTTAAATGTCGGCTATTCTCATCCGGTTGAATTTAAATTGCCGCAAGGCATTAGCGCTACCGCTGACAAAAACATAATTACGATCTCCGGTATTGATAAACAACAAGTTGGCGAAGTCTCTGCTCAAATCCGAAGAATAAGAAAACCAGAACCTTATAAAGGAAAAGGAATCAAATATGTTGAGGAAATAATTAGGAAAAAGGCTGGTAAAACAGCTGCTAAGGGCGAATAATTAATTTTAACGAATATATGATAAATAAAGGAAAAATTAAAAAAAGGCAGTCAAGGCAAAAAAGGGTTAGGGCTAAAATAATCGGCACAAAAGAAACCCCCCGCCTTAATGTTTTTCGCAGTTTAAAGCATATTAATCTTCAAATAATTGACGATAACTCTGGCAAGACTTTGGTTTCAGCTAATGATTTAGAATTAAAATCTAAAAAAGGCACAAAATTTGAAAAGGCTAGGGAAGTCGGAAAATTAATTGCTAAAAAAGCTTTGGAGAAAAAAATTACCAAAGTTGTTTTTGATCGCGCTGGTTATAAATATCATGGCCGGGTTAAATCAGCTGCCGAGGGAGCACGCGAGGGTGGTTTGAAGTTTTAATTTAATTAATTTAGCGAATATGAACAGAAGATCAAATAAAGAAATATTAAAAAAGGAAGAAGAATTTGAGCAAAGAATTATAGATGTGGCAAGAGTCACTCGTGTTATGGCTGGAGGTAAAAGGATGAAATTCAGGGTTTGTTTGGCTATAGGAGATAAAAAAGGCAGGATCGGCATGGGCATTGCCAAAGGCGCGGACGTGACCCAGGGCGTAACTAAAGCTTTGGCCAAAGCGAAAAAGAATTTAATAAAAGTGCCGATTGTAAACGAGACAATCCCCCATGCTGTAAATTATAAATTTAAAGCTGCCAAAATCCTTTTAAAGCCGGCTAAAAAAGGCGCAGGTATTAAAGCAGGAGGGCCTTTAAGAATTCTTTGCGAATTGTCTGGCATTCCCAATATAACAGGCAAGATTCTAGGATCAAATAATAAAATTAATATAACAAGAGCGTCTTTAGAAGCTTTTAGCAGCTTTAAACCTCATAAAAAAGGCAAAGATTTAAAAGCTGTTGATGAAAAAAATCACACCACGGAAAAAGAAGTTTCTGGCGCTGGCAGTGATAATAAAAATCCCAGTAAAAATTTTTTTAAAGACAAAATTAAAGGCATGATTAATAAAAAAGACAAATAATAATCTATGACAGCTTTAAAATTATACAATTTAAAACCAGCCAAAGGAGCAAAGAAAAGAAAAAAAAGAGTCGGCCGAGGCAATGCTTCGGGCCACGGGACTTATGCTACTCGGGGTCTTAAAGGCCAAAGGTCAAGAAGCGGCGGCAAGGGAGGTTTGAAATTAAAAGGGCTTAAAGCTAATATCCAAAGCATTCCCAAATTAGGCGGTTTTAAGAGCTTAAAGCCAAAATTAGCAGTAGTTAATTTAAAAGATTTGGAGAAAAATTTTTCTGACAATGAAATTGTTACGGCGGCTAAATTAAAATCAAAAAGTTTAATCAAAAGTATCCGCCCCGGAGTAAAAGTTTTAGGCATGGGCAAACTAGATAAAAAGCTTATTCTAAAAGTTGATAAAATTTCTGAATCTGCCAGAGAGGCAGTAGAAAAGGCAGGCGGGAAAATTATCCTACTTTCCTTTCCCAAAGAAACAAAAAAAGAAGAATCAGGCAAAATAAAGGAAAAAGAGGCATAAGTATAAAATTTAGCTTAATAATATTTTTTTAATTTTATGTGGCTGGACAAAATAATCCAAATTTTCAAGATTAGAGATCTGAGAAAAAGCATTCTTTTTGTTTTGGCAATGCTGGTTGTTTTTCGGATAGCCGCCCAAATACCAATACCAGGAGTTAATGTCGGCAATTTGAAAGAATTTTTTGCCTCCAATCAGATTTTAGGATTAATAAATATTTTTTCCGGCGGAGCCATGGAAAATTTTTCGATCGTGGCCATGGGCATAGCTCCTTATATTACGGCTTCAATTATTTTTCAGCTTTTAGTAATGATAATACCTAAATTGGAAGAAATTTCTAAAGAGCAAGGCGGCCAGCAGAAGATTAATCGCTGGACAAGGCTTTTGACAGTGCCTTTGGCTGCTTTACAGGGCTATGGAATGCTTACTTTGTTAAGACAGCAGTCAACTTTTGATATAATTGGGCATCTGTCCGCTTTTGAATTGATAACAGCTTTGGTGACGCTCACTGCAGGAACTATTTTTTTAATGTGGATTGGAGAATTGATTTCAGAAAAAAAGATCGGCAATGGCATTTCTCTTTTAATCTTTGCCGGTATTATAGCCGCTTTGCCCGGCGCTATACAGCGGACATTGGTTGTTTTCGATCCCAGCCAAATAGCAACTTTAATAGCGTTTGGCGCTATCGCGGTGATTACCATAATTGGCGTGGTGATTATAAATGAAGGAACCCGCAACGTGCCGGTTTCTTATGCTCGACACATCAGAGGCAATAGGATGTATGGCGGAGTAAACACCCATCTGCCATTGCGGGTTAATATGGCAGGCGTAATTCCTATTATTTTTGCTATTTCCTTGATTTTATTTCCCCCCATGGTCGCCAACTTTTTTTTGCACGCCAAGTCGCAGATTTTGGTCAAAGCTTCTGAATTTATAATTCAAATTTTTCAGAATCAATTAATTTACGGCATTTTATATTTTACTTTTGTTTTTGGTTTTACATATTTTTATACTGCTGTAGTTTTTCATCCCCAACAAATTGCAGATAATTTACAAAAGCAGGGAGGTTTTATCCCCGGCATCAGGCCAGGCAAGAATACTGAAGAATATTTGGCCAGGGTGACTAGCAGGATTATTTTAGCCGGCGCTTTATTTTTAGGCTTAATAGCTATTTTGCCTTTAATTTTACAAGGCTTTACAGGCGGTCTTAATTTGGTCATTGGCGGCACCAGTTTATTAATCGTGGTCAGCGTTGTAATTGAGAGCATGAAACAGATTCAAGCTCAAATGACTATGAGAGAATATGAAGGATTGTAAAATTTCGGTTTTAAATTTTAAATTGGCTTAATTTATTTGCAGATATGATATAATAAAAAGGGAAGATTCCCTTTTTATTTATTTTATAATTTTTAAATTTTTGCTTATGAATATTGTTATGTTGGGCCCGCAAGGCTCTGGCAAAGGCACTCAAGCTGAATTTTTATCCGCTAAGTTTAAGATCCCTACTGTTTCAGCCGGGGCATTATATAGGGAAAATATTAAACGTAAAACTAAACTGGGCAAATTAGCTGAAAAATTCACTACTAAGGGAATTTTGGGGCCAGATTCTTTAACTAATAAGATGATAAAAGACGAATTGTCCAAACCATGCTATAAAAAGGGCGTAATTCTTGATGGTTATCCTCGCAATCTTAATCAGGCAAAGTTTTTAGATAAATTAATTAATATTGATTGGGTTATCTTGATTGATATTAGCCAGGCAGAAACAATCAGACGATTAAGCGGTCGCAGGGTCTGCAGCCAATGCGGCCAAACTTATAATATTCAAGCAAAGAAACCCAAAAGCAAAGGGATTTGCGATAAATGCAAGGGTAAATTAATTCAAAGAGCTGATGATTATCCCGCAGCAATTAAAAAGAGGTTAAGAGTTTATCATCAGGAAACTAAGCCAGTTATTAATTATTATAAAAAACAGAGCAAACTTATTAAAGTAAATGGCTCTCACTCTATTCCGGTTGTTTTTAAGTCAATTTTAAAAAAAATAAAAAAATGATAATTTATAAAACTCAAAAAGAAATAGAATTGATGGCTGAAAGCGGAAAAATTTTAGCCCGAGTCTTAAATGAGATTGTTCAAAATGTAAAACCTGGCGTCAATACGCAAGATTTAGAAGATTTTGCTGAAAAATTAATTGCTGATAAGGGCGGCCGGCCAGCTTTTAAAAATTACAAAGCATACCCGGAGGATAAGGCTTTTCCAACAGCTTTGTGCGCTTCAATTAATGATGAAGTTGTTCATGCCCCGGCAATTCCGGGAAGAATTTTGCGAGAGGGCGACATTATTGGTTTGGATTTGGGAGTTGAATATAAAGGATATTTTTCTGATATGGCAGTCACTATTGGCGTTGGAAAAATTAGCGTTGAGGCTCAAAAATTATTAAATATAACCAAAGCAGTTTTAGGCTTGGGAATTGAACAATTTAAAGAGGGCAATACTTTGGCAGATATTGGCAGGGCAATCCAATTTCACGCGGAAAAAAATGGATTTTCCGTGGTTCGCGAATTAGTTGGCCATGGGGTTGGCAAGCAAGTTCATGAGGATCCGCGAGTGCCTAATTATTTTACAGAAGAAGCCAAGTTTGTCCCTATCAAAAGAGGAATGACAATCGCTATTGAGCCTATGATTAATACTGGCAGTTGGGAAATTAAGCTT
The DNA here is from genome assembly GCA_011046145.1 of Candidatus Uhrbacteria bacterium. Lineage (GTDB taxonomy): Bacteria > Patescibacteriota > Patescibacteriia > CAIXNZ01 > CAIXNZ01 > DSBA01. The sequence goes on from DSBA01000026.1 coordinate 18,442, forward strand.
TTGGATGATGGCTGGACATTTGCCACGGCAGACGGCTCTTTGTCTGCCCAGTTTGAACATACAGTGGCCTTGGATCGTAATGGAAAAAAAAGAATTTTAACATTGTAATTTTAAATTATGGCGGATAGGGGGTATCTTTTAATTAAATAATGCGAGAAATTTTATGAAATATTTAGGCATTGATTATGGCGAGAAAAAAGTCGGTTTGGCAATCGGTGATTTGGAAACCAGGATTGCTTCGCCGTATAAAATTTTAATAAATAACAAGGGTTTGCTGGAAAAAATTAAGGATATTTGCGTTAAAGAGGAAATCAGCAAAATTGTAGTCGGCCTGCCTTTAACGTTGAAAAGTTCTACGTCAAAACAAACACGGTCTGTTTTAAATTTTATTGAAAAGCTTAAAAAGGCGACTTATTTGGAGATTATTGAACAGGATGAAAGATTATCAAGCGTTTATGCAAAAAGTTTGCTTAAAGAAATGAAAGTAAAACATATGGATGATGATGTGGCGGCAATGATAATACTGCAAAGTTATCTTGATGAAATGTAGAATGTTCTCTGTCTTTAAATTGTCATCCTGAGCCTGTCGAAGGATCTATTACTTCATAGATTCTTCGCTTCGCTCAGAATGACAGAGAACATTCTATGTCCAAAACTTACACTACAACCGGAATTGTCCTAAAACGCCGAGACTATCAGGAAAATGATCGTCTTTTTTGTCTTTACACCAAAGATTATGGCAAGATTGATATTTTAGCCAAAGGCACAAAGAAAATTGCCAGCAAACTAAATTCTTATATGGAGCCTTTTTATTTGGTTAAATTAATGATTGCCAAAGGCAAAGTTTTTGATAAGCTGGCGAATTGCGATATCATTAAAACTTATGACAATTTACGCAATGATCAGACTTTATTAGGTTTTGGCTTGATTAATTATTTAGCTGAAGGTACGGACGGCTTGATCTCTGGCCAGACTATGAAAGCTGATAAATTCAATTTATTGGCAGAAGTTTTGGATGTTTTAGAAAGAGAAATAATTTATGATTTAGAGGATAAAAAAGACAGATTAAGTTTTATTGCCAATATTTATTTTGTTAAGCTTCTTGTTCTGCTTGGCTGCCAGCCAGAGATTCAGCGCTGTGTCATGTGCCATAAAGGGATTTTACTCCCCCAAAATGTTTTTGATTTTGTTAAAGGCGGTTTGGTTTGCGAGAAATGTAAAAAGATCTGCCTGATTGAGGATTATATTATGGTTTCTGATACGGTTATTAAGCTGTTGCAATTAGCAAAGGAAAAGCCGTTAGATTTTTTTGTTACTTTGTCAGTTCATAGTAATGAATTAAAAGAATTTAATCAAGTCAGTGAGAAATTGATAATGGTTAATTTGGAGAAACCCTTAAAAACGTTTGAATTTTTAGAACAGATTTGAATTAAGTCATATAAAAATGCCATGGTTCGACTATGCCCACCATGACTTTTTTTGTCTTGACCAGCCTTCGCTCTGCATAACAGAGCTACGGCTGGTATTGACAGGGCGATTTTTTTTTGTTAAGGTCAGGACAAGAAAATTTTTAGTTTTTTTGACAAAAATTGGCAAAAACATGGAACGGTTTAGAAACAAAGGAGGTCATGATGACCAATCAAAAATGGTGGGGAGATTATGAAGGGGTTGGTTTCCCAAACTTAGTAGCATCACAACAGTTTGATAAAGAACATTTGCTGACTCTTTTTCAACTATCTAAGGTTTTGAAGCGCAATGTCCCTAAAGGCACGCGTCAAGACTGGCTGAAAGGTTGCACTTGTCTTAATCTTTTTTCTGAACCTTCGACGCGGACGCGTGGTTCAAATGAAATGTCAGAAGGCAGGCTGGGAGCGGCTAAAATTTCCTTTGACAATGATCAGTTTTCTTCTGCAGTCAAAGGAGAAAGTAAGACGGATGCGGGCTTAGCCTGGCATGCGATGGAAGTAGACATTATCGTCATGCGTCACAAGGATGAAAACGCAGCGTTAGATGTGGCGCGGTGTCTTAGCCACGAAGAAAATCCGCCAGCAGTTATCAATGGCGGTGATGGAAAGGGGCAGCATCCGACGCAAGCGCTTTTAGATCTGTTTACTATTTTTGAGCGATTCGAGAAGATTGATAACTTGACAATTGCTATGGTCGGGGATCTTTTGCGTGGTCGCACAGTTCGATCTTTGGCTTACATGCTATCTAAGTTTACGGGGGTGAAAATAATTTTTGTATCTTCTCGGTTTTCTAAGATGGGCCAAGATGTAAAAGATTATCTGAACGAGCATGGCGTAATCTGGTCAGAGACAGAAAATTTAGTGGAAGCAGCCAGACAGTCTGACGTGGTCTATATGACCCGGCCTCAGCTAGAACGCGAGAGGAATTTGATCAAAAGATGGTTAATGCGGCGGGCCAATCGCAATTTGACGATGACCAAGATAATTGCCGAGCAAATGCCCATGAGTTCAATCATCATGCATCCATTTCCGCGTAATGAGGAAATTGAGACGGACGTGGATTCCAATGAACGGGCCTGGTATTTTTGGCAAATGCGCAACGGGGTTTATATCCGCATGGCTATCATGTTGATTATTGGTAATCCGACCAAGGCAAAAGAGCTTTTGGCCCAAGCGGGTTAAAGCAAAACCAAGGAGGGCTTAGGCCCTCCTTAAACTTTTAAGGAGGATGGAATGAATCATTGCGATCGGGAAAACAGGAAAAAGATAAAAGGTTCAAGAAAGAAAAAAGACGAGCGCGGCAAACAGCGTCGTAAAGGTTGGAAAGCTAAAAATTGCCGGGTAAGGAGGTGAGTGAATGTCAGAGTCAATGGCTTTAATTAATGGGAGAGTGGTTAATCCTGAAACGAGTTTTGATCAGGTAACAAATGTCCTGATTGAGGGCGGTAAAATTGCTGAAATCGGTTCTCCATTAAAAAGTAAAGTGTCGCAAGACTGTGATATTATTTATTGCACTGACAAAATAGTTTGTCCTGGCTTGATTGATATGCATGTGCATTTTCGCACCCCGGGTCAGGAATACAAAGAAACTTTTACTACGGGTAGTATGGCAGCTTTGGCTGGCGGGTTCACATCTATTGTAGCTATGGCTAATACTTTTCCAGTAACTGATACTGCTGAAATTTTGCATCAGCTTTTAGTCAGAGCGGAACATGAGGCACTGATAAATTATTATCAGGTTTCAGCCGCAACAGAAAAGATCACAGGCGAGTCAGTTGTTGATTTTGAGCAAATGATTAATGGTGGCGCTGTTGCTTTTAGCGATGACGGCCAAGCCATCCAGAATCCGGATTTATTGATAGAAGTTATGACCAAATGCACTGAGTTGGGAAAGTCATTTCTTGTACATTGCCAAGACAACCGTTTTGACACTTATGATAAACAATCAGAATTCCATTATGTTTCTCTGGTGCTAAAAATCGCAGAGCAGTTTAAGGTGCCTGTGCATATCCAGCATGTTTCTTGCGCCGAATCAGTACAATTGATCCGCGAAGCCAAAACCAGAGGCGTTAAAGTGACCTGCGAAACAGCGCCACATTATATAGCCTTGACTCAAAAGGATTTTAAGCGCATTGGTCCAAATGCCAAAATGAACCCTCCCTTAAGGGGTGAAGCTGATCGGCAGGTAGTGATCCAAGGTTTGATTGATGGAACCATTGATGTTATTGCCACTGACCATGCGCCCCATTCTCCAGAAGAGAAAGAGTCACTAGATGTGGTTCCTTTTGGCATCATTGGCCTGGAAACAGCAGTACCAGTAGTCTTTGCCCACTTAAATCGGCAGATGACTATTTCTGAAATTGTTGCCAAGATGACCATTAATCCAGCCAGGATTTTGGGTTTGGAGCAAAAAGGCCAGATTAAAGAAGGATGGCCAGCTGATATTACTATCATTGATCCCAAGATGCGCAAGGTGCTGGAAGCTGAAGATTTGAAATCTAAATCTCAAAATAGCCCCTGGCTGGGTAAACGTTTGCAAACCTGGCCGGTCATGACCATCAGAAACGGCAAGATTATGATGAGGGAAGGGGAAATCATTGTTGAATAAAATTTCAAGGGTGCTCGCAAGAGCGCCCTTTTTAATACCTTACAGGAAACCCCGTTGGAGGGAGCGGCGAGAAGCGAGCCGCGACCGAGAACGGGGATGAATGGGCTTAGCACACGAAGTGTGCTAAGCTGTTACCATGAGAATTCGGC